>JASFIY010000237.1:0-4707 GCA_050122415.1 Desulfobacteraceae bacterium | reverse complement strand
GGTTTTAACGCCGGCCCAAACCCCGGCCGATATTCGTCCGGAGCCGGTGATCGCGCGCATGCGCACCCTGATTGCCGAGCTGCTGCAAGCGGGGGCTGCCGAGGAAGCGGCCAAAATCTGCGGCCCCAACATTCTCCGTGAAGCCGGCAGCCTCGATCTGCTCCTGGCGGTGGCCGACGCGACCTTCGAAGCTTACGGTTACAGCGCCGCAGTCCGGCTGGTGATGGCGGTGACCGACGGTGGGGAGACCGCATCCGATCCTGATCGGGAACGGCTGGCGGCCTGGCACGGCGAGGTCTACACCCACCAGATGGCCGGTGCCCACCGGCCGGAGATGCGTGCCGAAGCCTGGCAATCCTATCTTCTGGCAGCGGAATTCATGCCCGAGGATCCCGCGGTGCACCTGTCGGCGGTCCAGTTGACCCTGGCCGACGGGGACTGGCGCCAGGCCGAAAGACTGCTGAAGATGCGGCGCTACCCCGAGCCTTTTCGCCTCCAGGCCGAAAGCCTGGCCGGCCGCATCGCCGAGTTGAAGGCCCTGGCGGGCAAGATCGCCATCCGCTTCACCCCCGGTGCCCGCAGCATCCCGGTCACGGCCGGCCTCGGCGGCGGGGTGCGCCAGCAATTCCTGGTGGACACCGGCGCCACGCTGGTGACCGTGCCGCAGTCCGCCGCCGCGGCATTGGGAATTGCGGTCGACGGGGGCAAACCGCGCCGACGGATCGTCACCGCCGGCGGGGTGCGCTTCGCCCCGGAAATCCTCCTGCCCCAGATTGAAATCGGCGGTTGGGTGGTGCGCGATGTCCGCGCACTGGTGCTGGAATTGCCCGAAAGGCCCGGCTGGGGGCTGCTCGGCCTGAACTATCTTCAGCACTTCGACGCCGAACTGCAGTCGGAAAAAGGGCTGCTTCTCCTGGCGCCCCGTTAGCCGCCGTTTACCGGGGTCAGCCTGAGCAGGCGGCCCCCCATGCCGTAGCGCTCGTCTTCCAGCAGCCAGACCAGCCTGTCCGGGCCCTGCTACACCTCGCGGATGCGCGTGCCCATGTCGAAGCGCTCGGCCTCGCGTGCCTTCTCGCCGTCGAAAGTAACGCGCACCAGCGAGCGCGAGGAAAGACCGCCCATCAGGCCGCTGCCCTGCCAGCCCGAAAAGCGCTTGCCGGTGTAGATGATGAAGCCCGAAGGTGAGATCACCGGGGTCCAGGAGATCAGCGGTGCGCGAAACTCCGGTCGGGTGTGGTGGTCGGGGATGGGCAGGCCGCTGTAGTGATCGCCGTCGGAGACGATCGGATAGCCTTAGTTGACGCCCTTTTCGATCAGGTTGAGCTCGTCGCCGCCCCGGGGCCCCATCTCATGCACCCAGAGCCGGCCCTCGGAGACCTCCGGCGGCCGCAACGGCGGGAGCGTTTCGCCCGCCAGCCGGGGGCGGCCCAGATTCCTGTTGACGCCCCCGGCACCGAAAGGTAGATTCGACGGCAACAGGCGACCGGAGGCTTCGGGGAACGCCAAGTACCTGGAGCTGCACTGGTGAGCAGACCGACAGCAGGCGCAAGCCGGATGTTTTTTGCCGATGCGATCCGTTCTTTACCTCATGATCGCGGCCATTACGGCCCCGACAATCCCTTACACCGCGGCAGCTGGAACGGTGATCGACCAGATGGGCCGCAGCGTCGTCGTTCCGGACGACCCCCGGCGGGTGGTGGCACTGGCGCCCAGCATCACCGAGATCGTTTACGCCCTGGGCCGTGAGGGCCGCCTGGTGGGCGTGACCCGCTTCAGCGATTTCCCCCCCGCGGCCAAAGACCTGCCCCGGGTGGGCTCCTACGTCCACCTGGATCTGGAGCGGATCGTGGCCCTGGCGCCGGACCTCTGCATCGCCGTCAAGGACGGCAACCCCAAGGCAGTCATCCAGCGTCTGGAAGCACTGCAGATCCCGGTTTACGCCGTCAACCCGGTCGATCTGGCGTCCATCGGCGAAACCATATTGGAAGTGGGCGGACTTTTGGATGCGCGCCAAGCGGCGGAAAGCGTGGTGGCCGCGATGAACGCCCGCATCACGACCGTCAAAAACCAGGTGGCCGGCACCACCCACCGCCCGCGGGTATTTTTCCAGATCGGCATCTCTCCCATCGTCTCCGTCGGCAGCGAAACCTTCATCCATGAATTGATCACCATGGCCGGGGGAGTCAATGTGGCCGCCGGGGCGGTGCCCTACCCGCGCTTCAGCCGGGAAGAGACCTTCGCCCTTTCCCCTGAAATCCTAATCATCACCTCCATGGACCGCAACGAAAGCTTCCTTGCGGCCCAGGCCGAATGGCGGCAGTGGCCTGAAATTCCAGCCGCCCGCGACAACCGTATCCATCTGGTGGACTCCGACCTCTTCGACCGCGCATCGCCGCGGCTGGTGGACGGTCTGGAGCTGCTGGTGGGCCTGCTCCACCCGGAACTGGCGCAAGCAACCCCATGAGCCCCGGCCCCCGACCGGTTCTGAGGCGCCTGGCGCTGGTGTCGTTGCCGCTCCTGCTGGCCCTGATCGCGGTTATCTTCCTGGGGCTGGGTTTCGGGGTCAGCGGCAGCGGGCTGCGGGCAATCTGGGAGGGGCTCTTGTCCCAGGATCCCGCCAACGTCGTTCAGCAGACCATCGTCTGGCGCATACGCCTGCCGCGCGTGCTGCTGGCCGCCGCGGTCGGGGCGACCCTGTCCCTGGGCGGCCTGGTTTTCCAGGCGCTGTTGCGCAACCCCCTGGCGGAGCCCTATATCCTGGGGATCTCGGGAGGTTCGGCGGTGGGCGCCATCAGCGGGATCCTGCTGGGCCTGCCGCGCTTTCCGGGGGTCAGCGCCACCGCCTTTGCGGGCAGCATGGCCACCCTGGCGCTGGTGGTGATGCTCTCCTCGGGCCGCCAGGTCCTCAAAAAGGACACCCTGCTTCTGGCCGGCGTGATGGTCAACGCGTTTTGTTCGGCGGTGATCCTCTTTCTGATCTCACTGACCCAGGACTCCCGCCTGCACAACATCATCTTCTGGCTGATGGGCGACCTCTCGCTCACCGACATGGGGCAGGTCCGGCTGCTGGCGCTGCTTTTGGCCCCCTGCTTCCTGCTGGTGTTTCTCCTGTCCCACGCCATGAACCTCCTGCTGATGGGCAAGGAGACCGCCATGGTGCTGGGGGTCAACATCAAGCTGGTCACGATGACGCTGCTGCTGGCGACCTCTTTCATGATCAGCGCCACGGTCGCCCAGTGCGGCCTGCTGGGTTTCGTGGGGCTGGTCATCCCCCACCTGCTGCGGCTGCTGTTGGGGCCGGACCACCGCATCCTGGTTCCGGCCTGCATCCTGGGGGGCGCCACCTACATGGTGGGCTGCGATCTGCTGGCGCGGATCGTGCCGCGCCAGGGCGAGCTGCCGGTGGGAGTGATCACCGCCATGATCGGCGCCCCGCTGTTCATCTTCCTGCTGCGGCGGTCCCGGAGATGACCCCGGCCGTGGTCGCCCGCAACCTGCGGCACGCCTACGGCACCGAAACGGTGTTGCGGGACCTGTCGTTCGAGGTCCGGAAGGGGGAGTTTTTCATCATCATCGGCCCCAACGGCTCGGGCAAGACCACCCTGCTCAAAATTCTGGCCGGAATCGACCGCTCCTTCCAGGGCAGCGTCGCCCTGCTCCAGCGCCCCCTGGCCTCCTACACCCGCCGCGAACTGGCCCGGCGCCTGGCGCTGGTGCCCCAGCTGGGGGCGGAAACCTTTCCCTTCAGCGTCCAGGAGGTGCTGCTGATGGGGCGCGCACCCCACATGGGCCTGCTGGGGCTTGAAAGTCAAAAGGACCGCCGGATTGCCGAACAGGCCATGCGCTTCACCGGCGTTTCGCATCTGGGCCGCCGCCGGCTCGACCAGCTCAGCGGCGGGGAGCGCCAGCGGGTGTATCTGGCCCGCGCGGTGTGCCAGGAGCCGGCGGTCATCCTGCTGGACGAACCCACCGCCGCGCTGGATCTCGCCCACCAGATCCGCGTCATGGACCTCATGGCCCGCCTGCGCGAGGAAAGGGGGGTCACCATCTTGATGGTCTCCCACGACATCAATCTCGCCGCCATGTACGCCGACCGCCTGATGCTGCTCAAAGACGGCGCCCGAATGGCCATCGGAGCCCCCCGGGAAATCGTCACCTATCAGAATATCGAGCGCACCTACGGCTGCCGCGTACTGGTGGGGGAGAACCCGCTGGGCGGCTATCCCCAGATCACCCCGGTGCCGGGCCGCTTTCTGCAAGACGCCCACGGCCCGGCCGATCCGGACCCCGGCGGGGAATAGAGAAAATCGGTGCCGGCGGCAGAGGCGTCCCCCAAGTTCCCCTGAGGCCCAATAAGCCATTGACATCAAACCTTTCTTGGCATAAGCAGACCTGAAATAGGTTCAGGTGCTGTTGCCAGCTCAATAGGGAACCCCGTGCGAATCGGGGACGGGCCCGCCGCTGTGACCCAGCCGGTCCTGGATACCAGGACGGGAACCTTTTCGGCAGGTGCATGCCACTGCCCCGCCAGATCGGGGTGGGAAGGCGGCCGGAAAGGCTGGGAAGTCAGAAGACCTGCCTGAGCCGTTGGGCCATGCCTTCGTGGACAGAGGGTGCCTGCGGATTCTGAGGATAAAACGGGAAATCCCGGATCGAAATCGTTTCGATCCGGGATTTTTTTGCCATCAGCCCCTCTGCCACACCACC
>JASFIY010000236.1:0-4708 GCA_050122415.1 Desulfobacteraceae bacterium | reverse complement strand
CAGGCCGTCGATCCCCGGATCCATGATCATGTCCAGCACCACCAGGTCCACCGGCTTTTCCGCCACGCAGTCCACCGCTTCCGCCCCGCTGGCGGCGGTGCTGACGCTGTAGCCCAGCTTTTCCAGCATCATGGTCGCAATCTGACGCTGCTCGGGCATGTCGTCGACCACCAGGATGGATTCACCCCGGCCGAGGTAATCCTCCAGGTGGTAAGCCTGGTCGACTTCGGCGAGGGCCTGGCGCGTCACCGGCAGGTAGAGTTTGAAGGTCGTCCCCCGGCCTTCCGCGCTCTGAACGTCGATGTACCCGTGGTGATCCTTGACGGTGCCCCAGACCACGGCCATCCCCAGTCCCGTGCCGCTGCGCCCCATCGTTTTTTTGGTGTAAAACGGTTCGAAAATCCGTTCGATGTTTTCAGGGGCGATGCCGATCCCGTTGTCGCGGACCTCCAACACCACGTATTCGCCCTCCTCCACCGAATCGTAGCCGCGGAAGGGGCGATCCACATAGGTGTTGGCCGTGACGACCTCAATGGTGCCCCCCTGGGGCATCGCCTCGGCGGCGTTGGAGATCAGGTTCATGAAGGCCTTGGACAGGTGCATCGGGGACCCGGAAATCGGCAGCGGATGCGGCTCCAGGTGTGCCAGGGTCTCCACCTGGGGGTGGTAATAGCGGAGTTTCTGGTATTCGGGGCTTTTGAGGTACTCCTGGACGATGTCGTTCAGGTTGACCGCACGCTTGTCGGGGACGGCGCGCCGGGCGAGGTAGAGCAGGTCCTGGACGATGGCCGCGGCTTTTTCGCCGGATTTTTTGATGGTCAGGATCCCCGAGCGCATCGGGCTCGATTCGGGCACCTCCATCAGCAGCAGATCGGGGTAGCCGACAATTCCCGAAAGGATGTTGTTCAGATCGTGAGCCACACCGCCGGCCAGGGTGCCCAAAGCCTCCATTTTCTCCGCCCGCTGCAGCCGGACCTCGAGCTGCGCACGCGCCTCCTCGGCCCGGATGCGCTCCTCGATCTCGGCCTCTAGTTCGCGGTTTTTTTCGGCGATCTCGCCCTCCTTCTTGCGGGCCTCGATGACGCGGGTGTGCAGCACCCGGTTCTGGGTGACCACCAGAACCACATAAGCCAGCGCCCCCATCACCACCAGGGCGAGCAGCGCCAGGGCCAGCAGGAGGGTCTGCGGCGATGTTTTGCCGAAAATCTCGTCCAACTGCAGGATTTCAAACAGGGTGAAAGGCGTTCCGGGGACCGCAACCTGCAGAATGGCGGTTTGGCCGCCTTCCGGGTGATCCCGCAAGAGGGCGTTGAAGGCCTGCTCATCCAAAAAAGCATCCCGTTCCGCCGCCTGGTGCAAGACGTGCCCCGCCGCCTGCTGCAGCACATTGTCGCGGCTGCAGGCAATGCCGGTGCGTTTGACCGAGGCGGAGGGATTGGCGAGAAAATGGGTGAAAACATTTTGCGGGATGAGCCATGCGACGATCTGACCGCAGTACCTGCCTTTGAAGAAAAAAGGCGCGGTGTAAAGGACTTCCGGCCAGTTGCGATCGTGGCCGTAGTCAAGGAAAAAGCCATCGGGACGGTTCGTAATAAACCCCATGGCGTGCGCCGGCAGCTCCTGCCGAAACCCCGGCGGATCGGTGTCGATCAGCAGCCGGCCCTCGTGGTCCAGGAAGACGACACGGTCATAGATGGGCTGGTTGTTGAGCTTTTTCTGATCGACGAAGGCCCGGAAAGAGCTGTCCACGGCCTTCAGGGTGGACCCCAGGCCGTACTCCATGCTCATTCCCAGGGCCTTGTTTTCAAAAAACAGGGCGATTTTTCCGCTGAAAGCCAGGTCGCGGACGTCCTTGTAGAGGGCTTCGGAAAAATAGCGCAGGTCGGTGGCCCGTTTATCCATCTCCTGGCTGATCAGCCGCAGGGATGTGTCGCGCAGTTTTTCGTGGGAAAGATAGTTGGCGTAAAGGACAAAGCCGATATAGCCGGCCAGGGCGATGGCGGTGACCAGCAGGAAAATGCTTTCCCTTTTGCGGGTGATGCGTCTGTGCAGCGACATGGGCTCAAACCGGGAAGAGCGGCTAATCAAAATTGACAGTTCCAAAAAAAACCCAATTTCCGCGTTGCGCTGCATCTCGAAGTCTCTGCGGCGTAGTATATACGCCTCACGCCGCTGAAATTTGCGCGCCTTGATCGTGAACTTTTTTCGAAACCGTCTGGTTTTCGACTTTTTACCGGTCCATCAAAATTGAAGAATTCCGGGAAATAGACTTCCACCCCCGGGTAGTACTTTTCAACCAGCTGCATGTAGGTGCCGTCCTTTTGGATGCGGTCCAAAAAGGTGTTGAAGCGGCTCAAAAGCCGGGGCGATGTTTTGGGGAATCCCACCCCCATGCTCTGCAGCTCCGAGATCGGGCCGACCACTTTGATTTTTCCCGGCCATTTTTCCATCGCGATGAGCGAATCGGCCACGTCCAGCAGGCTGGTTTCGGCGCTGCCGTTTATCACCGCCGGGGCGAATTCGTTCATTTTGAGCGGCAGCGGCACCAGGGTGGCGCCAGTGTCGTTCAACCCGTAAAGCGCGGGGTCCAGGCAGGTACCGGGCATGCACAAAACACTGCGGCCCTCGAGCAGGGCCTTGACCTGCGCGATGTCCAGGCGTAAATCGCCGCTGGGGGTGATGGGCTGCAGCGCCGAATCGGCCCTGGCGATCAGCCAGACACCGCTGGGAAAAGTGGGCCGGGAATAATCCAGCAGCTTCTGACGCCAGGGCAGAATCGTCAGGCCACTGGCGATCAGGTCGCCCGTGACCGGCGTCTCACCGGTAATCACGATTTCGTCGCCGTTGACCGTGAAGCCCTGCCCGATCAGATCGTTGATGACGGTTTTCCAGGAGGATCGCACGTAAACATAGCGGACCCCCAGTTCCTGGGCGAACTCCCGGATCAAGTCGCAGCTGAACCCGTCGCCGCTGCCGGTGACAAACTTGGCGTAGGGCACGCCGATGTGGCGCAGTTCGCCGCGCTTCAGGATTTCCGGCAAATCCCCGGCGGCAGGGGCGGCGGCTGCGATTGCGGGCAGCGCCAGACAGAACCAAAGAACCCGGCAAATGGGGTGGGGCATCCGCGGCATGGCGTTTCTCCTGAGAAATGGCGGGGCGGTGGCCGACAGGCCATGGGTCGGGCAATTCGCTCTAAAACTCATATCGGTTGAACCGGTCTCCAACTGAGACCGAATCCGGTTTAAAGCGGGAGAAAGCCAGGCGCCGGTCTTTTTGGCGATGGCGCGCAGGGGCGGACGAAAAAGGGCCGCGCCCCCCTGGCGAAGCGTCGCCTCGGGGGCCTCCCTTATAGAAAGTCCCCAAATTTTGCAAGCTCTGCGGTCCGTCGAAGGCCGTGGAAAAATTGGCATGCGGACCGCTGCCGCAGGGTTCCTATCCGCCCAACGCCATCCGCCCGTAGAGATCGTGCATGGCCGCCACCAGCCCATCCACCTGCCGACGATTGTGGAAGAGGTGGGTGGAGATGCGGATCGCATAGGCATCCGCCAGGTCATCCTGCATGATCCTGAAGTTGGTGTAGCGCGCCTGGTAGCCGTATTCGTCCTGCAGGCGCTGGACGAAGGTGGTCAACCGGGCCCCGTCGGTGACGTCGTCGAAGGGGTTGAAGCTCGTCAGGCCGCTGGCGAATTCGGGCGCATCCGGGCAGAAAAAAGTCCCCTGGCGGTCGAATTTTTTTCGCAGCGCCTTTTTCAAATAGGCGCTCAAGCCGCAGACGTAGGTCTCGATCCGGCCCCGCCCGATCCGCTCCCACATGTTGCAGGCATCCACCAGCGCCAGCAGGGCGGCAATATTGGCCTGCCCGCGGTACTGCATGGCGTAGGCGATGTCGTATTGGCCCCGCTGGTTGCCCTTGGGCTGGGCCAGAAATGTGTAGGTGGAGCTGTTCTGGGGCCAGAATTTGGGCAGATTCCCGCCGTGGTTGCGCATGTAGAGGATGCCGGTGGCGCCGGGGCCGCACTGCCACTTGTGGCCCGCGCCGGCATAGAAATCACAGCCGATGTCGTGAAAATCCAGCGCGATCATCCCGGGGGCGTGGGCCCCGTCCACAATCGAGATCAACCCGTTCTTCCTGGCCCAGCGGCAGAGTTCCCTGGCCGGCAGGCGCGTGCCGGTTTTGTAGGTGATGTGGGAGAAGACGATGGCCTTGGTGCGGTCGGAAATTTTTTCTTCAAAGCACGCCACGAACTGGGCGGCGTCGTGGACCTCCAGGACCGGTATTTCCACCTCGGTCAGCACCACCCCGTAGCGGTCCTGGAGGACGTTGAGGGGCGCCAGGGCTCCGATGTGTTCGTGGTGGGTCAACAGGATTTCATCGCCGGCATGGAATTCCAGGCCGTTGATGATGGCGTCCAGGCCGTCGGTGGTATTGCGCGAAAGGCAGATTTCATCGGGGTAGCAACCGAACTGCAGGGCCAGCTCGGCCCGCTGCTCCGGCAGGCCGAAGGTGGCGCCGAGTTCGCTTTCAAAAGTGCGTGGACGCGACGCCGCCAAACGGTTATACTGCGTGTAGTTTTCCAGGACCTCGCGGGGCATGGCGCCGGTGGTGCCGATGTTCAGATAGACCACGTCGGGATCGAGGATGAATTCCTGCCGGATCTTTTCCCAGAAGCGAGGTTCCGGGGGAAGCGGTGGTTTCACCGGTTTTTTG
>JASFIY010000235.1:0-4712 GCA_050122415.1 Desulfobacteraceae bacterium | reverse complement strand
ATCTATCAGGGGGTCTGCGCCATTTTCGTCGGTTTTGCCATCGGCTCACCGTTGACTATCGGCCAGCAAATGACGGTCATCATGACGGCCGTCCTGGCCTCCATCGGCACCGCCGGCGTGCCCGGGGCCGGGGCCATCATGCTGCTGATGGTGCTCAATTCGGTCGGCTTGAAGGTCGAGCCGGGCACATCGGTGGCCATGGCCTATGCCATGATTTTCGGCATCGATGCGCTCCTGGACATGGGGCGAACCGCCGTCAACGTCACCGGGGATCTCGCGGTCACCTGTTCCGTGGCGAAGAGCGAAGGAGAATTGGATCCAACTTACTGGGAAGAGGAGGCCCTCCCCAAAGCGGCCGCCGAGAGATCGGGATAGGCTAAAAATTGGGATGCCGAAACACGGCGCCAGGCTCCGGCGGTTGATAGACTCCTGCCGGCACCCCAGCTGCCCCAACCAGCGTGCGGCCGGAGCTGCAGCGACCGCCAGCCCCTGGTTTTGCACATCCGAGACAACCCATCACCTAACGATAAGGGGGGACCCATGTCAGAGTCAGCATCCATTCTGAAAAACATCGTCTTGTTCCAGAACCTGTCAGAAGCCGAACTGGATCTTCTGGTACACCAAGTCACCCGCAGAACCTACCCGTTGGGAGCTTACCTCTTTCACGCCGGCACAACGCGCACGGAGATGTTCATCATCCAGGCCGGGGAAGTCGAAATCCTGAGAGGCATCGGGGATGTTCAAAGAACGGTGGCCCGCATCGGTGAGGGCAATTTTGTGGGCGAAGGCGCCATGCTGGATGAGGATGAACACACCAATTCGTGCCGGGCCGTGGTGGACACCCGCGTTTTGGCGCTGGAGCGCCAGGCGGTCGCAGAGATCCTGAAACAGAACCCGGAAATGGCGGGCAAGATCCTGTCCCAGGTTGCCCGGGTCATGACCTACCGCTTGAAGTATGCGAGCTTTGGGTACCGGGGGGCGGCGATAGCGGCTCCGGCCGGGGGCAAACAACGCCTGGAACACGATCTGCTCGGTGAGCGGGAGGTGCCGGCCGATGCCTACTTTGGGATCCAAACCCTGAGGGCCCTGGAGAACTATGATATCACCGGCATCCCGCTGTCGCACTTCCCCAACTTCGTCAAGGCCCTGGCGATGGTCAAGAAGGCGGCCGCCAAGGCCAATCAAAAGCTGGGCGACCTGGAAAATGAGGTGGCGGAGGCCATCTGCAAGGCCTGCGATGAAATCATTGCCGGCAATCTGCACGGCCAATTCGTGGTGGACATGATCCAGGGCGGCGCGGGCACCTCCACCAACATGAACGCCAACGAGGTCATCGCCAACCGGGCCCTGGAAATCCTCGGCCGCTCCAGGGGCGAATACGAGATCATCCACCCCAACAATCATGTCAACAAATCCCAGTCCACCAACGACGCCTACCCCACGGCGATTCGCTTGGCCATCCTGCTCAGCTACAGCGAACTCACCGACGCCCTGGCGGATTTGGCCTACGAACTGAAGCAGAAATCGGTGGAATTCTCGGATGTGATCAAAATGGGGCGCACCCAGCTCCAGGATGCCGTCCCCATGACCCTCGGCCAGGAGTTCGACGGCTTCCGGGTGACGGTCAAGGAAGACATCCAGCGGATCAATGTCGTGGTCCAGCTGTTCCGGGAGATCAACCTGGGGGCCACGGCCATCGGTACCGGCATCACCGCCAAACCGGAGTACTCCAGCCTGGCCATCGAAGAGCTCTCGCGGATTTCCAAATTCGAGCTGGTCCAGGCCGAAAACCTGATGGAGGCGACCTCCGACATGGGCGCCTTTGTCATGTTCTCGAGCGTGCTCAAACGGATTTCCGTCAAGATATCCAAGATCTGCAACGACCTGCGGCTGCTCAGCAGCGGCCCCCGGGCAGGGCTGAACGAAATCAATCTGCCCCCCATGGCGCCCGGGTCCTCCATCATGCCGGGTAAGGTCAACCCGGTGATCCCCGAGGTGGTCAATCAGGTGGCCTTTCAGGTCATTGGAAACGATTTGACCGTCACGCTGGCCGCCGAGGCCGGCCAGCTCCAGCTCAATGTCATGGAGCCGGTGCTGGCATTCAACTGTTTTCAATCCCTGCGGATGCTGATCCAGGCCGTCAACACCCTGACCCAGCGCTGCATCAAGGGCATCACGGCCAACCGTGAGCGCTGCCGCGATTACGTGGCCAACAGCATCGGGATCGTCACCGCGCTGGTGCCTCACATCGGCTATGAAAACGCCACGCGAATCGCCAAAAAGGCCTTGGAGACCGACAAAAGCGTTATGGATCTGGTCCTGGAGGAAAACCTCCTGAGCCAAAGCCAACTGGAAGACATCCTCTCTCCCCAGAAAATGACCCGGCCGCGGATTTGATCCGCGAAAAGTTGCGGATGGAAGGGGCGGCAAAAAACCCCGGGGAGAACCACCCGGCAATTTGGGGACATCCGCCTGAGTTCCTCCAAACCCCATACCAAACGATGGAGGCGTAGCATGAAACGGGCATTGATAATTTTACTGGCAATCCCATGGCTGGCGCTCACGCAGGCGGGCGCCGGGGAAATCGCGCGCATCAAGGCCAAGGGTGAAATCGTGATATCCGTCAACAAAGGCTACCCGCCTTTCTGTGTAGTCGGCGAAGATGAGATTTTCGGGCTGGATGTCGATTTGGGCCGAATGATCGCCGATCACCTGGGGGTCAAGGCAAAATTTATCATGCCGGATCTGTTCAAGGATCAGATTCCACGTTTGTTGGCCGGTGAATCGGACATCATCATCGCCGCCATGACCCGAACCGTTGAACGTGGTCTGCTGGTCGCCTTTACGGAACCGTATTTCGAGGTCAGTCAGGCGGCCCTGGTCGAAAAAGAGATGGTCGCACCGGGGGCAAGCTCTTATTTCGAACTGGTGGACATTCCGGATATCCGCATCGGGGTCAAAGCCGACACGACCATCGAAAACTTCGCCCGTGAGCTCTTTCCCGCCGAGGCCATCAAAGCCTTTCCCGATCACCCGGAGGCGGTCGCGGCCCTGGTCAAGGGAGAGGTGGACGCCACGGTCCATGATTCACCTTTTGTTAAAATTTGGTCCCGCACCCACCCGGAGATGTCCGCGCGCATCAAGCCGCTGCTGGCTCCGGTGACTCGAGAGCACTACGGGTTTGCGATCCGCAAGGGAGACCCCGACTTTCTGGGCTGGCTGAACCTTTTCATCAGCCAGGTCAAAAATGACGGCACCATGGATTTGCTGGAGTATCGCTATTTTGTGGACATGCAGTGGGCGGGCCTGAAACCGACCCGGGAGGCGCGTGTCACCCGGGCCCAGTTGTTGCGCAACAAATTCGTCGCCCGGAAGCAGGCGCTGCTGGAGCAAAAACGCACCGAGGAGAAACTGAGATCCGGTGATGCCTATGATTGACGGTTCCGCAAAAAAGGAGAAAAATTGATGAATAGCGGCAAAGCTGCATTTTTCAGGGGCGCCTGCCTCCTGATCGCCGGGTTGCTGGCCCTGGCGGCGGCGGTTCAGGCGACGGCCGGCGGGCTGGAGGATGCCAGACGGCGGGGCAAACTGCTCGTCGGGGTGAAGACCGACTTTCCGCCGTTCGGTTTTGTGGGTCGTGACGGGTCCCTTCAGGGGGTTGATATCGAGATCGCCCGCTACCTCGCCAGGGCGCTCTTTGATGGGCAAGACCGCCTGGAGCTCGTGCCGGTCACCTCCGGCAGCCGGATCCCGTTTCTCTTCAGCGAGTGGATCGACATCATCGTCGCAACCATGAGTGTCAGCGACGAACGGCGACAGGTTCTTGAGTTCTCCGAGCCTTACTTCATCACCGGCTCCCTGCTCGCCGTTTTCAAGGACAGTGGGGTTCAGGGGGTCGCGGATCTGGCGGGAAAGCGCGTTGCGGTCATCGCGGGGGCTGTTCAGGAGAAGGACCTCCAGCAACAGACCCCCACGGCGGAACAAACCCGGTTCGACAAGATCCCGGAGGCCGTGGCGGCCCTCAGGGAGAAGCGGGTGGATGCCTTCTGCCAGGACGACGTGGTGATCCTGGCGCTGGTCAAGAAATACCCGGAACTCCGGGCCGTGGGCAAACCCTTCATGCCTCGGCCCTACGCCGTGGCTGTCCGCAAGGGGGAGCAAGAGTTCATCGGCTGGGTGAACCGGCAGCTTGCCAAAATGAAACAAGACGGGACCTACGAGAAGATTTGGGAAAAGTATTTCGCCGAGTTCGGCTCGGACCTGATCAAACCCTGATGGGGGGTGCCGCCGCTGCCGCGATCTGAACCCAGAAAGGAGCGTGACCCGTGACTGTGAAACTTTTTTTGGAGTTCGCCGTGGTTTTGGCGGCGATCTTCATCGGCAGCAGGTCGGGGGGTGTCGGGCTTGGCTTGTGGGGCGGTGTCGGCGTGCTGGTGCTCACCTACGGCTTCGGGCTGACACCCACCAGCCCCCCGATTGACGTGATGCTGATCATTCTGGCGGTGGTGATGGCCGCGTCGGTTATGGAGGCCGCCGGGGGAATCGACTATCTGGTGCAGCTGGCCGAGCGCATCATCCGGCGCAACCCGCGCCAGATTACCCTGGTCGCCCCCTTTGTTTCCTATGCCTTCACCCTCGGCGCCGGCACGGGGCATGTATTCTACCCGCTTTTGCCCATCATTCACGAAGTCGCCCACGAAAACGGGATCCGA
>JASFIY010000234.1:0-4723 GCA_050122415.1 Desulfobacteraceae bacterium | reverse complement strand
GATGCCTTTGACCGAGTGCAGGAGGATCTCGTCGGCTTTGCGGAACATGTCGACCATCTTGGCGTTTTTGGGGGCGATCCCCCGCAGGCGGTCGTTGGGGATCGTGATGACGGTGTCGGCGACCTCCTTGAGGGTCTCGATGCCCTCTTCAGCCTGCCGGCTGCGCTTGCGGCCCTCGAAGGAAAACGGTTTGGTCACCACGGCCACGGTCAGCGCCCCGATTTCCTTGCAGATCTCGGCAATCACGGGCGCCGCCCCGGTGCCGGTGCCGCCGCCGAAACCGGCGGTGATGAAAACCATGTGGCTGCCCTCCAGCGCACTGCGGATGGTGTCGCTGGTCTCCAGGGCGGCCTCGCGCCCTTTTTCGGGGTTGGCCCCGGCCCCCAGACCCTCGGTCAGCTTTTCGCCCATCTGTATTTTCAGCGCCGCCTTGGAGATCTCCAAGGCCTGGGCGTCGGTGTTGGCCGAAATGAATTTCACCCCGTGCAGCTGGGCGTCGATCATGTTGTTGATGGCGTTGTTGCCGGCGCCGCCAACCCCGATTACCTTGATTTTGGCCGAATTGTCATTCTCCACGAATGTGAATGTCATTCCCCCCTCCTTCTGTTTGGTTTGCAATCCCGCTCGTAGCGATTGCGTTGTGAAATAGACGGGTTGTCCGTTATTTTGGCGCTAACCTCAGAGAACCTCCTTTAACCACTTGCGCATCCGGGTCATGACGCGGTTGAAGATGTTGCTGTCGCGGATGCGGAATTTCTTGGCGGCCTGGTTTCGGGCGCGCTGGTTTCTGGCGCCGTAGAGCACCAGCCCGACACCGGTGGCGTACATGGGGTTGTTGACCACGTCCACCAACCCGGTGATGTGTTGGGGTCTGCCCAGACGTGTCGGCAGACCGAAAATCGATTCGGCCACTTCGGTGACCCCGTCCAGCAGGGACGTGCCGCCGGTCAGGACCACCCCGGAGGCGATCATGTTCTCCATGCCGGCGCGGTAGATCTCGCGGTTGATCAGGGTGAACATCTCCTCCATGCGCGGCTCCAGGATCTCGCTCAGAATCTGGCGCGGCAGCTTGCGGGGTTTGCGGCCCCCCATACCCGGCACCTCGATCATCTCGTCGGCCTGGAGGTTGGAGGGCAGGCAGGTGCCGTACTTCTTCTTGATCCCCTCGACTTCGTTGAGCGGTGCGCGCAGCCCGATGGCGATATCGTTGGTCAGGTTGTTGCCCCCCAGGGCCAGCACGAAGGTGTGCTTGATGTTCTTTTCCGAAAAGATCGCCAGATCGGTGGTGCCGCCGCCGAGGTCCAGCAGCGCCGTGCCGAGCTGCTTCTCCTCCTCGGTCAGGACCGCCTCGCCCGAGGCGAGGGACTCCAGGACGATGTCGCAGACGTCCAAGCCCGCCCGGTTGGCGCACTTGACGATGTTGTGGGCCGAGGTCACCGCGCCGGTGACGATGTGGATCTTGGCCTCCAGCCGCACCCCGGCCATCCCGATGGGGTTCTGAATCCCCGGCTGGTCGTCGACGATGTACTCCTGGGGCAGCACGTGGATCACCTCGCGGTCCATGGGGATCGCCACCGCCCGGGCGGCGTCGATCACCCGGTCGACGTCCTGCTGGGTGATTTCGTGGCCTTTGATGGCCACGATCCCCCGGCTGTTGAACCCGGTGATGTGGCCCCCGGCGATGCCGGCATAGACCGAGGAAATTTCGCAGCCCGCCATCAGCTCCGCTTCCTCGACGGCCTTTTTGATGGAGTCCACCGTTGACTCGATGTTGACCACCACCCCCTTGCGCAAACCGATGGAAGGATAGGTGCCGATACCGATGATGTTGACCTCACGCCCGGTCACTTCCCCGACCACCGCGCAGATCTTGGTGGTGCCGATGTCCAGGCCGACGATTATGTCCCCTTTTCCCTGCAATTTCAGGTTTCCTCCTTTACGGCTTCCTCTCGGGTGTCGGGTGCCAGCGGTCTGATCACCACACGGTCGAGGTTCTTGAGGTCGATCATGTCGATCTCGCCAAGGTCGGCGGCAGCCGGCAGTTGGCTGAGGACTTGCGCCAGGCGGTGGTACTTGGCCCGGTAGTCGCTGTAGCCCAGGCAGACCGATTGCACCCGGCCGTCTGCCAGCAGGGTCAACCCGATCTCGCGGTCCACCCGGATCTGACGGATCAAAGCCCCCGGCCGGGGGGCCCCGGCAGCCCCCTGGATCTGCAGAATTTCCATCACCGCCGCAAACGGCAGGCTGCGCGGGGCGCCGCCGACGCTGACATCCGAAAGGGCCAGGCCGCTGATCAGGGGCAAGTCGGCGGGGTCGTCCGGCTCCCAGGCCTTGTATATTTCGCCGGCGTCGTTGAGCAGGAACTTGCGGCCCGCGTCGAGGATCGCCAGGGGCTGCTGTTCCTGGATCTGGATGTGGATCCCGTCGGGCAGTTCGCGGCTCACCCGGGCATCGGCGATCCAGGGGTGGGCCAGCAGCTTGCGGCGCGCCAGTTGCAGGTTGACCGACAGGATGTTGACACCGGGATGAACCCCGCTCTGGGCCAGGATTTCCCCGGCGTCCAGGCGAACGGTGCCCGTCACGGTGATGCGGCTGCCCCGGAAATAGTCGCACTGGGTCAGGAGGTCGTGGACGAAGATCAGCAGCAAACTGGTCAGCGTCAGGGCGCTCAGGAGCCCGGCTGCGGCCGCGGCGCGTCCCAGCAGCCCCCGCGCTGTGGGGGGTGGGCCGGCCGGCGGGCGCCGGAAAGTGTTTTTGCGGGTGCGCTTCTGAACGACCATTTGTTGCTATGCTCTCTTCTTATAGTGTTCGAAAAATTTGTCAACCACAAAATGTTGTGGATTGCCGTCTGGACTTCCGCGTTTCAAGTCGGCCCGGGCAAGCGGGCCGGCACCCGCAGCGGTCAGCGCTCGCCTGCACTACCGGGGGGGCTTGGCGTCGCGTCCCGCTTCGCCAGAACCGCCAGCAGGTGCTCGCCCAATTTCCAAACGTCGCCGGCCCCCAGGGTCAGGAGCAGGTCCCCGGCCTGCAGCTGGCCGCCGAGAAAAGCGACGGCCGCCTCGGGGCTCTCCTGGTAGATCACCTCGCGATGGCCGTGGGCGGCGATGGCCTCGGCCAGTCCCTCTGCCGCGACCCCCGGCAGGGGGTCTTCGCCCGCGGGGTAAATCGGCAGCACCACCAACAGGTCGGTCTGATAGAAGGCCCGGGTGAACTCACCGAAGAGGGCCCTTGTGCGGCTGTAGCGATGGGGCTGAAAGACCGCCACCACCCGCCGCCCCGGCCAGCTTTGGCGCATGGCGGCGAGGGTCGCCTTGATCTCGGTGGGGTGATGGCCGTAATCGTCCACCACCGTGATGCCGCCGCTTTCGCCCTTGATTTCCAAGCGTCGCTGGACGCCCTCGATCTCGTTGAGGGCCGCGGCGATGGTCGCCAAGGGGATGTCCAATTCCAGGCCCACCGCGATGCTGGCCAGCGAGTTGTAGACGTTGTGGAGACCGGGGAGGCTCAGGGCGATTTCCCCCAGGCGCTCGCCCTGGCGGTAAACGCTGTAGCGGCTGCGCAGGCCTTCGAAGGTCACCTCGCGTGCCTGGAGATCGGCCTGGGGGGTCAGACCGTAGGTCGTGTAGCGCTTCTTGACATGCGGCAGCAGGTCCTGGATGGCCTCGTTGTCCAGACACAGGACCGCCAGTCCGTAAAAGGGGATCCGGTCGATGAAATCCAGAAAAACCGACTTGATCGCCTCCAGGTCGCGGTAGAAATCGAGGTGCTCCAGATCGATGTTGGTGATCACCGCCACGGTGGGGGAGAATTTCAAAAACGAGCCGTCGCTTTCGTCGGCCTCCGCCACGATGAAGTCCCCCTGGCCCAATAGGGCGTTGGTGTTGATGCTTTTGAGCTTGCCGCCGATGACCACCGTCGGGTCCAGCCCGCCGCGGGCCAGGACCGAGGCGATGATGGAGGTGGTGGAGGTTTTGCCGTGGGCGCCGGCGACAGCCACGCTGTACTTCAGGCGCATCAGCTCCGCCAGCATTTCGGCGCGCGGGATCACCGGGATGCCCGCTTTTTCGGCGGCGATCAGCTCGGGGTTGCGGCGGTTGACGGCCGAGGAGGCCACCACGACGTCGGCGCCCTGGATCTGGTCGCCGTGGTGCCCCCGGTAGATGGTGCCGCCCAGGCGCTCCAGACGCTCGGTGATTTCCGAGGATTTGAGGTCCGAGCCGCTCACCTGGTAGCCTAAATTGAGCAGCAGTTCGGCAATCCCGCTCATGCCGATGCCGCCGATGCCCACGAAGTGGATCTGATATTTTTTGCGATACATCTTTTCAGCCTTTGCTGTTTGGGACCGTGTGGGCGCCAATCAGATGGCAGCAGTCGGCGACGATCGCCTCGGCGGCGTCCGCCCGGCCCAGCTCCCGCGCCCGAACCGCCATGGCCGCCAGGCAATCCCGGTGGCTGCGGTAAAATTGGAGCTTGCGGGCCAGCAGCACGCCGGTCAGGTCGCGCTCCAGGATCATATCGGCCGCGCCGGCCGTCACCAGGGCTTGGGCATTGAACTGCTGGTGGTTGTCGGCCGCGAAGGGAAACGGGATGAACAGGGCCGCCTTGCCGATGGCGGTGATCTCGGCCACCGTCGTGGCCCCGGCCCGGCAGACCAGCAGGTCGGCGGCGGCGTAATGGACCGCGATGTCTTCGAAAAAGGCCTGCACCCGGGCGCCCACGCCCC
>JASFIY010000233.1:0-4725 GCA_050122415.1 Desulfobacteraceae bacterium | reverse complement strand
GGACGCCCAGGAGGTCGCGGCGCTGCGGGCGGAGCTGGCCGCCAAGACCGGCCGGGGCGCCGCCAGCCTGAAGTTGCGCCCGCTGCCGGAAACCGTTGGGGGCGCTTCCCTGCTGCTCGCCGACGGGGCCGGCGGGTACACGGTGCTGCAGCAGAGCAAGTCGTCCGGCGTGCCGCCCTTTCATGCCGCCTTCAACGTCATGCTGGACGCCGAGCGCCTCAAGATTGTCCGGGAGGCCCTAGACGGCAAGCGCGGCCAGCTCATCCTGCGCTATGACATCACCCGCCGGCTGCCGACGGTCAGGTCGACGGTCGAACGGGTGACCACACACCAGGTCAGCGAGGAGGCCTCAAAGGGCCTATACCGAAGCGCCAAGTCCGAGCGGGCCGAGAGCCGCACCACTAGCGAAACCTTGGAAGAGATCACGCACCACAGCGCCCAGCTGGATGCAGCAGACTGGAATGCCGCCCGCTAGCGGGGGGCCCATCACCCATCAGCCGGAGGTTTGCCATGTTTCAGATCGACAAGGTTCAGCAGATCGAGGACGTCACCGTATACGGCGACGACAAAAGCGACTTCACCTTTTACCTGGTGCCGCAGACGCCGCGGTTCCGTCTGGAGAACGGGAGGCCGGTGATCAAGTTCATCAAGTACCGTGAGCTGCGCCGGGAGGGCAACGACCTGTTCGGTGGGGTCTGCGCTTTCGACACCGAGTTCGTCGTGGCGCCCGACAAGCTCCCCGCCGTCAAGGGGGCCTTGCAGAACCAGGTCAACGCTCGCTACCAGCAGCGCGGGCAGCAGCCCCCCCAGATCGTCATCGCTCCGCTGACCTACACCGGCGGCACCGCCAACCTGAACATCGGCGAGGGTGGCACCCTGGTCGAGAAGGTCCGCGGCGCCGGCAAGCCCTCGCTTTACGGCAACAACGTCGCCACCTTCTGGGTGGAGCTGACCAAGGAGGGGGCGACCGTCTTCGAACAGGCCCTGCAGGGCCAGGGCGGCTTCGTTTCGGTGGTCTACGACCTGACGATCTGGGCCAAACTGCCGGCCATCACCGCGCGCGGCTGGTGGCACGCCAGCCAGTTCTACTCCTTCATCCAGGAGATCGACACCGAGGACCATTTCTGGAGCGAGGACTCTTACGAGGAGAGCATCCGCGAGATCATGCGCCGCAACGAGGTGATGGGTACCGAGTTCAGCTTTGTCGGCAACCCGGCCATCTCGGCGGCCGACCAGGTCAAGATCGAGCAGGAGATCCGCACCACCATCACGCGCCAGCTGGAGGACGCGGTCGAACGCAACATGCTGAAGGAAATCGAAAAGACCGACCCCGATACCAAGAGCCTGCGCGAGGACCAGGATATCGAGGACATCAAGCGCACGGTGTCCAAGACCCAGGTGGCCGACGTGAACATCTCCTTCAAGGAGAACCAGGTCATCCAGTGGCCGATCGCGCCCCAGGGCCTGCTGCCCAACATCACCACCATGAAGGGCCCGGACGGCAAACCCTTCCTCTGGAAGGATTACGCCCTGGAGGTCGACCTGAACGACCCGTTCTTCCGAACGCTGGAGGTGTCGGTCCGGGTCAATGCCGATTTCGCCAACCTGCCGATCTTCAACGTGGAGGCCAAACTCTCCTACCCCTTCGGCCCCGACAAGCCCGTCCAGGAGTATGCCTTCGCCAGTCCGGACGACGTCGGCAAGTTCCGCACCTTCGTCGCCGACGACAACCGCAAATACCGCTATGTCTATCAGGTCAACTACAAGGGCGACAGCCGGGTCTTCACCTCCGAGGAGATCGAGACCGACGACACCCAGCTGACCATCAACGTCGACGACCTGGGCATCCTGGTGGTGGACATCGCCCCCGGCGACATCAACTTCACCCAGGTGAGGCAGGCTCAGTTGGTGGTGCGCTACGAGGATCAGGGCATCGCGCCGATCGAGCGCCAGTTCACCCTGACGCCGGAAAAGAACACCTACCAGATTCGCGAGGTGATCTTCAAACCCCGCGCCCAGCCCATCCGTTACAGCGTCAAATACTTCATGACCGACGGGCGCGAGTACGAGGTGTCGGAAAAGCGGCAGGACGCCCCGCAGATCTACATCAACGACCCCTTCTCGGCGATGAAGACCATCGGCCTGCGGGCGGTGGGCGACCTGAATGCCAAGATCCAGTCCATCATGGTGGATCTGGTCTACAAGGACGCCGCCAACAATAACTACACCCAGACCAAGTCCATGGCCCTGTCGAAGGCGACCCCGTTCTTCGACTGGACCTTCCCCGTGATCGACGAGAATGCGGGCGAGGTGAAGTACGCCGGCACCATCCAGTACATGGACGGCACCACCCGGGACATCCCGGAAACCGTGGCGGCGCGGTCCACCATCCAGCTTGGCGACGTGATCGCCGATCGGCTGGAAGTGATGGTCGTCCCGGACCTGGTGGATTTCACCGTGGTCAGGCTGGTCAACGTCAGCCTGCGCTACACGGATGCCGCCAACCAGGTGGACGAACGCAAGGACCTGATCTTCAAGGCCGGCGAACAGGCCAAGACCTGGACCGTGGACCTGAAGAACAAGGCCGCCCGCGACTACCAGTGGAGCGCCCGCTTCTTCATGGCCGACGGCACGCGCAGGGAGGTGACCGATCAGCCCGGCCAGGGCGAGACGGTCATCCTCGAGGTTCCCGCCTGATCACGCCCGTCCAAGGAGGACCGCCATGATTCTGCTCGACAGCAAGCAACTGGAATTTGACGGCATCACCGTTTTCCCCGACCATGCGGACCCGATGCAGTACTACTACCTGCCGCTGATGCCCCACCTGACCACCATCAAGGACCCGACCGCCGGCAACGCGGAGGTGCCCCAGTTCTCGCTCATCCGCTTTCGCGGACGGGCGGGCACCGGTGGTTTCCTGAACTTCGACGTCAATATCGGCGCCGGCGGCGACCGGCTGGAGGAACTGCGGCGCCAGATCCAGGACCAGGAGCGGCTCCGCGATCTGCCGCGCCTGGCGCCGGTCACCACGGTCAGCGGCACGGTCCGGCTGCTGATGCTGGGCCATCAGTCCGGGGATGCGGCGGCGGCCGCCACCGGGGAGGAGGCCGGCCCCCAGTTCGTCCTCAAGATGGACCACAGCGCGACGCCCTCGCTCTATGGCAACAACCAGGCGGCCTTCTCCATTCGGCTGGACGCGGCCGGGGTCACCGTCATCGAAAAGTCGCTTGAAGGCGAGATCCTGCCCATCGCGGTGGTCTACTCGCTGAACTATCTGGGCCTGCGCCCGGCCTACGCGGTGCGTCTCAACATCGACTGGAACCGGGTGCAGCATCACATGGACGAGACCTATTCGGGCGGGTTCCTGTTCTCGTCGGTGGACATATCGAACTCGGTCGACGAACTGGTGGAAAACCGCGCCATCGTCCTCGAGGCGGACACCTTCGTCACCGAGGACGAGGAGCACAAGAGCATCACCGAGCGGCGCGACGCGGCCCTCAACCAGGTGCGGGCGATGATCACCGAAGCCTTCTTCCAGCCGACCCTGCCGCCCATCGAGCCGGGCAAGGAGGAAGAATGGTCCAAGGCCCTGCGGATCGCCGCCGGGGTGGCGGGGGCCATCGCCAGCACAAGCCCGGGCGCGATGGTGGCGTCCTCCACCTTCTTTTCCTACTCCAAGAACACCTACGAGCGCACCGACCGCAAGGCGCTGAACGTCAACTTCTCCGAGCGGGTCACCGTCCAGCGCGCGATCCACCCCCAGGGGCACCTGGCCGGCATGTTCCGATTGCTGCGCGACACGCCCCTGCCGCGCAGCCGCTTCATCACCGATGTGGACCTGGACGATCCGTGGTTTGAAAAGCGGCGCCTCAATGTTGTCAGCCGCGCCGATTTCGATGTTGACGCCATCGGCTCGATCAACGTGCAGGCCAAATACGGCGCCGAACCGAAAAACGTGCTGCTCAGCAAGACCCAGCCATCCGGCAGCTTCGAGTGGATGAGCGTCCTCGACGAGGGGGCCATGCGCCGCCCGGTGCAGCTGCAGTACGAGGTCAATTTCGCCGGCGTCGACACCACCGAGCGGCCGCGACAGGTGGTTTCAGACCCCTTCGAGGTCGAGGTCGAGAACCTCGAGATCGACCCGCGGGAGCTCTATGCCGTCGCGGCCGTGCCGATTGTCGCCATCAATTTCCCCTGGGATGTCTATCCCATGGTCGAGGCGCACGTCCGTTACCGGGATGAGGCCAACGGCCTGGATGAAAGCGAGATCTACCAGCTCACCCGGGACAAGCAGGACGCCACCTGGCGCATTTTCATCCTGGATTCCCGCAAACGCGACTTTGCCTACCGCCTGATCTACCGGGCCGCCGACCATCGGGACCTGGACACCGGCTGGAAGACCACCGACGAGGAGCAGGTCGCCATCCGAGACCCGTTTCCGCGCAAACGCACCCTCGACGTGGTCCCCAACGTCGACTGGAACCAGGTGGACCAGGTCTTTGTCGACCTGCGCTACGAGGACAAGGCCAACGACGTCTTCGAGGAAAACTCGTTTGCCTTCAGCCTGGGGAGCACCCCGCAGAAATTCGTGGTGGACGTGGTGGATCCCGAGCTGAAACAGGTGTTCTTCAAGACCACCTTTCTCTTCAAGGACGGCCGCATGGTGGAGGTGCCGGAATCGGTCACCCTGGAGCGGCGCATTATCGTGCGCCCGGACATGAAGGG
>JASFIY010000232.1:0-4734 GCA_050122415.1 Desulfobacteraceae bacterium | reverse complement strand
CCCAAAAAGGTCCGCTACGTGAGCCAACGCTGTACGACGGTTCACAGACGGTTCTGGAAATGCTTTGCGAACTGAGCCGCGGCCTGTTGCCCCTCACCGCCTGAAAGCGGTCTGCGGTTCGAGGAGGTCCCATGGATCATATCAGCATCATGGAGGCGTCGGTGGCCAAGTGGAACCGGATTCTGGCCGGGGAGCGGTCCGACGGCGGGGTGCTGGACTGCCCCCCCTGCCGCATCTACTACATGCTGGTGTGCACCGGCTGCCCCATCGCGACCTTCACGGGCCACAAGTTTTGCAAAGGATCGCCTTACCCGGCCTGGTTTCATCACCAGAATGAGGTCCACGGCTTTATGCGGCGCAAGATCTACTGCGATGAGTGCCGGCGGCTGGCGACGGCGATGCGGGATTTCATGATCGAGATCGTCGAGGATCTGAAAGCCCGCAAAGCCGCGCGGGAGGAACCAGCCGAAGCGACCCCGCAAAAGGGTGATGGGGGATGATGGCAGAGGGGGTGGACCCGTGGCGGGCGACCTGATGGGCGCCCTGACCGCCCTCGCCGCCATGGCCGAGATCGCTCTGTTGGCACTGGCCGGCCTGCTGCTTTTCCGGCGCTGGGGCTGTACTCTGGCCGAGGCGGCGGCCCTGGCCGCGCTGCTGCCGGCCATGCTGGTCTCTTTCCTGCTGCAGGTCGGGCTTCTGGCCGGTGTTCTCGATTGGATCCCCTGGGTCCTGGCGGCGGCGGGGCTGGCGGGGCTGGTCTGGACTGTACGCGAGCGTCGGGTGATCGGGCGGTTGGGCCGGCAGGCGGTGCGCTTCGGGCGGGAGCATCCTCTGGCCGTTGGCGGCCTCTTTCTGGCGCTGGTCCTGATGTTATTCGCCTCGGTGGCGCCGCTGCCGGCACCTCCTGTCGGCTGGGACCCCGGCGCATGGAGCGCTTGGGATCTTTCACCCTCCAGTTGGCCGAAGGCCGACCCCCAGCGGGACGTGGCGCTTCCGCCGCTCAACGCCCTGGTCCTGGGACGGACCTTCGCAGGCCGCTTCCTCGGCTCTGCCCCGGGGCTCTTCCCCTGGTTGGCCTACCTCTCCATCTGTTTTGCCACCTACGCCTTGTCCCGGCGCTACGCCTGGCCCCCCACGGCGATCACGGTCACCCTGCTCGTGGTCAGCATGCCCCGCCTGGTGTTCCAGGCGGTTTCCAGCAATGCGGAAATCATTCCGGCCGCCGCCGCGCTGCTCTTTCTCCTGCTGCTCTATCGCACCGTCGAGCGCCCCGATGTCAAAGATCTTCTCATGATGCTGCTGGCCCTGGTGTTCAGCATTTCCAGCGGCAGGCTGTGCCTGGTGTTTGCGGCCGTCGGGCTGGGGCTGGCTGCGGTGGTGCTCTTTCGCCGCCACGGCGGTCTGATCTGGTTGGATTTGTTGCGCCAGGCGCCGTATGGAGCGCTGGCGGCCCTGTTTCCGCTGTTGATTTTCTCCCAGGCCTGGCTCTTTGGCCTGAACCTCCTGGCGGGCAAAAACTGGGTCGGGTCGCCGCCCGGCGTCGCGTGGGCCTTTAACGGCGGCGGGCTGGCCGGTTTTGCGGGTAATTTGGTGCGCTACGGCCTGCAGGCCTTGGATTTGACCCCTCCCGTGGAGTCGCTGGCGCATCGACTGTTCGGTCTGGACTGGGGTGCCGCGCTGCAATCGGTCCACGATCGCCTGCTGCCGGCGGCGCTTGCCACCCGCGGGCTGGCGGCGCCATTTGCCGTGCACGGGGCGCCCCGGGACGAGCTGGCCTGGTTCGGCCCTTTGGCCGGCTTCCTGATTCTGCCGGCGCTGGGGTGGGCGTTTGCAAAGGGCGCCCGGCGTCTGAAGGCCCTGGCGTTGGCCTTGGGCGCCTATTTTCTGCTGGTGGCCCTGATTGCCGCCTGGATGCCGGGCAACGTCCGGTATTTCACCGTTTTTTTCGTCTGCAGCGGCTGCACGGTGGCCTTTCTGCTGCCCCCCTGGCGCATGACCCACCGCCGGCGTCGTTTGCTGCAGTTGGCGGCGATCGCCTTGATGGGCCTTGCCGTCCGATCGGTTCTAAGAGGCGCGGGTTTTTTCTGATGGCACCCGGCGGGATCGCCTGCCAGGCGCGCCTCCGCGCCCCGCGGGGTCCGGGAAAAGCCGCCCCCTTTACGCGGGCAGCGGCCCTTGCCCAAAACAGCGGCTCACGCGTCGTGAAAAAGCAGGTAGGCGCCAAGCTTGTCGTAGTGGTCATCTGAAATGAATTCCGCGCCCACCATCTCGCCGTTTACTTTGCGGACGATCACCTCCCGGCCGATGGCGGTTTTGAATTGATCGTCGAGCGTGAAACGGATCGAAAGCCGCTGCCCCGGCTGCAACTGCGTCTGGCGATGGTCCTGCACCGGTCTGAAACGCAGGCCGCGCTGGGAAATATCCAGCACCGTGACGGCGGCGCAAAGGGAGCGGCCGTCCCGGTTTTCAAACGAGTAGACCCCCGCCAGGTTGACGTTTTTGCGGATAAACCGGCGGCGCTCCAGCATCACGCTGTTGGGGCGGCCGCAAGTGCAGGTCCACTTGAGTTGAATTTTCTGATCCAGCGCGGCGAAGCGGCTGACATCCTTGACCACCTGTTTGCCGCAGGCCTCGCAGACAAAAGGGGCCTGATGGGTGCTGCCGGTGAAGACCTTTTTCATTTCGATTTCGTCCGGATAAGCGCCCCCGGCCCCGGGAGTTGGTTGAAAAGAGAACCTGTTTTCAGACTCAGATTTTCAAAACTGACGCCGATGTTCCGGGAGCCATCGAAGTTGACGGCGTTGGTGCTTTTGCGGATCCGGCTGCGCAGCATGCCGGAGGCGCGGCTGGTAAACGCAATGACGCGGATCGAAGGCTGGCGGCGGGCCAAAGGGGTCACAAGCTCCATTACCTCGAGCCGCCGGAGGTTCTGGCCGGTGATGACGACCCGGAGGGCTTCACTGTTAAAGTTGACGGTTCCGCAAAAAGTCCACTTTCTGCGTTGCGCTGCATCTCGAAGTCGCTGCGGCGTAAATAAGTACGCCTCACGCCGCTGAGATTTGCGCGCCGTAAATTGAACTTTTTTCGAAACCGTCTGGTTTTTGACTTTTTACTGCTTCATCAAAGTTGCTTATCGTCCGGCGGAATGGAAGTTTGAAGTGGGCAGGGCGTTCGTCGAACCGAAACGGCCGGGAACCGTCGGGCTGCCAGGCAGGGATTTCGCGGCAATAAAAAAGCGGGCCCGCCCGCCGGCTTACCCGCTTCATATCTGTCCGTGGCTTGTGGTCGGGGCGAGAGGATTTGAACCTCCGACCCCTTGAACCCCATTCAAGTGCGCTACCAGACTGCGCTACGCCCCGACATCACGACAGCCTCCCTAACATTATCCACCCGGTGTGTCAAGCGATGATGGCGGCGCCGAAACAACATTTTTGAATTTGATTTTCAAGCACTCACCTTTTATTATAGACGCGCTATGGAACCTGACCCCACCGAGTTGCGGATTCCCCCCCGGCTGTCCGCCGGTGACACCATCGGCATTGCCGCGCCGGGGAGTCCCTTTGACCGCGCCCTCTTCCAGCAAGGGGTGGCGGTCTTGGCGGGGATGGGCTTTCGGGTGGCGTATGACGAAGACCTTTTCCAGCGCTGCGGTTACCTGGCCGGCCCCGACGTCCACCGGGCGGCGCTGCTGAACGGGCTGTTTGCAGACCCGGCGGTCAAGGCGATTTTCTGCGCCCGGGGAGGCTACGGTACGCTGCGGCTAATCGAGCACCTGGACTGGGCCGCCATTCGCCGCAACCCCAAACTGCTGGTGGGCTTCAGCGACGTCACCAACCTGCACGCGGCGCTTTGGAGCAGATGCCGGATGGTCAGTCTCCACGGACCCAACGTGACCGGGCTGGCGCAGGCCGACGACCAGACCTGCGCAGCCCTGATGGCGGCCTTGAGCGGCGAGGCGCCCGTCGCCTTGACCCTTTCGCAGGGAGTCACCCTTCAAGCGGGGACTGCCAGCGGCATTGTCGCCGGCGGCAACCTCACCTGCCTCTGCCATCTGATCGGCACCCGTTTCCACCCCCGTTTCGAGGGACGGCTGCTCTTTCTGGAAGACCGCGGCGAGGCCCCCTACCGGATCGACCGCATGCTGACCCAGATGCTGCAGGCCGGGTGTCTCCAGGGGCTTGCGGGAGTGATCCTGGGGAATTTCACCGCCTGCGGCGCCCCGCAGGCGGTCTTGGAGATCTTTCGGGAGCGTCTCGGCGGACACGGGGTGCCGATGCTGGCGGGGCTCGAAGCCGGCCATGAGCAGCGCAACCTGCCCCTGCCCCTGGGACTGGAGGCCGTCCTCGACGCCGATGCCCGGACGCTGTGCTACCGTCTGCCGCTGGTGACCTGACGGTTGTCTCGCCCCGGAATCGACACCAATGTCGGGCCAGTCGGCCCCTACTGCACCTGGCGAGGTCGGCCATTGAACGTTGGCGCCCAAGACGCGGATGTCTCCCTGAGGCAGGTCGCCGATCTGATGCAAGGCGGGGTCGACGACGGGGTTTTCCCCGGCGGCGTGCTGCTGGTGGCGCGCGCGGACCGGGTGCTGTTTCACGCCGCCTTCGGGGTCACCAACCGTTTCGCCCCGCGGCCGGTGACCCGGGGCACTTTTTTCGACCTGGCCTCCCTGACCAAACCGCTGGCGACAACCCTGGCCGTCCTGAAATTGCTTCAGGACGGGCGTCTTTCGCT
>JASFIY010000231.1:0-4738 GCA_050122415.1 Desulfobacteraceae bacterium | reverse complement strand
CATCACCGCCCGGACGTCGACTGCTGTTCATCCTGCCGCCGCTGCTCTTCCTCGGCCTGTTCTACTTCTATCCCCTGGCGCGGATCTTCACCGTCAGCTTTTTTCCGGGGGATCTGTGGGCGCCCCTTGAGCCGAGAAAGCTGCTCACTTCGGGCTACCAC
This sequence comes from Desulfobacteraceae bacterium, assembly GCA_050122415.1. Taxonomy (GTDB): domain Bacteria; phylum Desulfobacterota; class Desulfobacteria; order Desulfobacterales; family JAABRJ01; genus JAABRJ01. The sequence continues at coordinate 4,577 of JASFIY010000231.1, read as the reverse complement.
CTCGGCCGGCTGTGGTTCACCTTCTGGCAGGCGGCGGTTTCCACCCTGCTCACCCTGGTTTTGGCCCTGCCGGGCGCCTGGCTCATGGCCCGCTATGATTTCCGGGGCCGGGCGGCGCTGCAGACCCTCGCCACCATTCCCTTTGTCCTGCCGACGGTGGTGGTCGCCAGCGCCTTTCAGGCCCTGCTGGGCCCCCACGGACTGGTGAACACGGGGCTGGTGGCGATCTTTGACCTCCCCGCGCCGCCGGTCCGGATGCATCACTCGGTGGGCATGATCCTGGCCGCCCACGTGTTCTACAACTATGCCGTGGTGCTGCGCATCGTGGGCGGGTTCTGGGCCCAGCTGGCGCCGGAGATCAACGAAGCCGCGCGCATGCTGGGGGCTTCGGGCTGGCAGGCCTTTCGCCGGGTCACCCTGCCCCTGCTGCAGCCGGCCATCCTGGCGGCGGCCCTGCTGGTGTTCATGTTCTGCTTCTCAAGCTTCGGGGTCGTCCTGATTTTGGGGGGCCCGCGGCTGGCCACGATCGAGGTCGAGATCTACCGCCAGGCGATCCACCTGTTCAATCTGCCCCTGGCCGCGGCGCTTTCCCTGGTCCAGATCCTGTTTACCTTCGGGTTGATGTTGGCCTACACCGGGCTGCAGCGCCGCAGCGCGCCGGCGCTGATGCCGGCGGCCCCGGCAGTCGCCCGGCGGGTGGTGCAAACCGTGGGCGAGCGCCTTTTTCTGGGCCTCGGCCTGCTGCCGGCGGTGCTCTTTCTGAGTGCCCCCCTGGTCGCCTTGCTGCTGCAGTCTTTCGCCACGGAAAGCGGCCTGGGCCTGGCCTTTTACCGCGCGCTCTGGGAAAACCCCTCGCAGTCCCTTTTTTTCGTTCCGCCGCTGCATGCCATCGGCTACTCCGTGGGCTTTGCGCTGACCGCGCTGCTGCTGGCGGTGGCCGTGGGGCTGCCGGCGGCCCTGTTTCTGGCCGGCCCGCCCTCCCGCCTCAGCGCCCTGCTGGACCCGCTCTTCATGCTGCCCTTGTCCACCTCCGCCGTCACCCTGGGCTTTGGGTTCATCATCGCACTGGACCGCCCCCCGCTCAACCTGCGCAATTCCCCGTGGCTGGTCCCGGTGGCCCACTGCCTGGTGGCCTTTCCGTTTGTCCTGCGCAGCCTGCTGCCCGCCCTGCGGAGCATCCCCGAAAGTCTGCGGGAGGCGGCGACCCTTTTGGGCGCCTCGCCGCGACAGGTTTGGACCTCGGTGGATTTGCCGATCATCGGCCGGGCGCTTTTGGTGGGCATGGTCTTCGCCTTTACGGTCAGCATGGGCGAATTCGGTGCCACGTCCCTGGTCGCCCGCCCCCAGACCCCCACCATGCCGCTGGCCATCTTCCGCTTCCTGGGCCAGCCGGGGGCGCTCAACTACGGCCAGGCCATGGCCATGAGCAGCCTGCTGATGGTGGTGACCGCCGCCGGCTTCGTTGTGCTCGAAAAGCTCCGCCCGCAAACCTCCGGAGGGTTCTGAGATGGCACTCCTGAGCCTCGAGATGGTCTGCAAAGCCTTCAACCACCAGCCCTTCATCCGGGATGTGAGCCTGAGCCTGGCCGAAGGCGACATCCTCTGCCTGCTGGGCCCCTCGGGATGCGGCAAAACCACCCTGCTGCGGCTGATCGCCGGGCTGGAGCGCCCCGACAGCGGCATCATCGCCTTCGGGGGCCGGGACCTGGCGCCGCTGCCGCCCCACCGCCGCCAGTTCGGCATGATGTTCCAGGAGTACGCCCTTTTCCCGCACAAAAATGTTTACGAGAACGTGGCCTTCGGGCTGGAGCTGCAGCGGCTGCCGCGCCCGGAACTGAAGCGGCGGGTGGCCGCAACCCTGGCCCGGGTAGGCCTCGAGGGGTTTGACGACCGGCGCATCGCGGAGCTTTCCGGCGGTGAACGCCAACGGGTGGCACTGGCCCGCAGCCTGGCCCCTCAACCGCGGCTGCTGCTGCTGGACGAGCCCATGGGGGCCCTGGACCGCGCCCTGCGCGAGCGCCTGATGGCGGACCTGCAGCTGATTCTGAAACAGGTGGGGGTCACCAGCATCATGGTAACCCATGACCAGGCCGAGGCCTTCGCCGTGGCCGACACCGTCGCCGTCATCCACGACGGGCAGATCGCCCAGATCGCCCCCCCGGAAACCCTCTACCGCCGGCCGGCCAACCCGCTGGTGGCGCGATTCATCGGGCTGCACAACTTGGTGGCGGGCCGGGTGACCGCAGACGGTGCGGTGGCGACCCCCCTGGGCCGCTTTCGAATCGCCGATGCCCAGGCCTCAGGCGGCACGCCGGTTACCGTTCTCATCCGGCCTGAGGCCGCCTCACTCGCCGCTGTCGGCTTAGCCGACCCCGGCGGGCCGGTTATCGCGGCCCGGGTCGCGGCCCGCCTATTCCAGGGGCAGCACTACCTTCTGCGGACAACAGCCGAAAACGGCATCACGCTGATCTTCACCCTGCCCAACAACCCACCGCCGCCGGCGCCCGGCGAACAGGTGCTCCTGCGGCTGAACCCCGCGGCCATGAGTCTCATGCCGGAGCCGGCTGGGGCCTGAAAGGCCCGCGCAGGCTGCGGTTGACAACCCTGGCGGCAGCCCTTAGGATGGGTCTTCTTGATGCCTGCAGGGTATTTTGAACCCAGCCGTCTGCAAATCGATGGCAGAAAAACGATTTGCATGCCGCCTTCCAAATCGGGGGACTGAACCTATGCGACAGATACTCTATTGGGCGCTCGGCCTGTTGATCTCGCAGGCGATGGGCCTGGCAGGCGCCGCCGAGCTGGGGCAAGGTTTTGGCGGCATCGCCTGGGGCACGCCGCTTTCGGCGCTTGAAGGGTTTGACCAGATCTCCCGCGACGGCAACCTCAGCTACCACCGCCGCCCGGATGAAGTCTACCATATGCCCAACGTTTATTCAGGTCCGGTGCGCTATGGCTTCTTCGAGGAGCGTTTCTTTGCCGCCTACCTCAATCTTGACGGCCGGGAGGCCTTCGAACAGGCCCGGCGATCCCTCACGGGCCGCTACGGGGAAGCGCGGGCCCAGCTGCGATTGGGCAGCACGATTCTGATCTGGCAGTCCGGTGAGGTCACCATTAAACTGAAGCACTACGAAAAAGAGGGCCGCGCCAAGCTGGCCTACTACTACGCGCCCCTCTCCGAGCGGTTGAACCGGGAGCGGCTGGACCAGGATTTCGAAAAGTCCTTCAAACTGGCGCCGGCCGAGTGAGGCGGAAAAAAGGATTGCCGGCCGAGATCCCCGGCCCAGGAACACCTTCGGGGGAAAACGCGCCCAATGAATGCAACGGTCCGCGCCCTGTGGGCGAAAACGCGCATCGCGCTCTGGCCCGGAGACTATCTGCTGGTCAGCCTGCCGCATACGGCTCTCAAGCAAGCCGCCCTGCTGGCGGCCGCCGGGGCGGATCGATTCGCGGCGCTGGTGGTGGAAAAAGAAGGGGTTTCCCTGACCCTGCCGCACGAGGCGTGGGCGGAGGCCTCGCGAAAGTTCCAGGCCTTGGCGACCGCGGGTCCCTACCGGGTGGTGACGCTCGACCTCGAGATCGATCTGAACGTCAGCGGCTATCTCCTGCCGGCGGCCGAGCGCCTGGCGCAAGCGGGAATCGCCATCGTTGCGCAGTGCGCTTTTCGGAAGGACCACCTCCTGATCCGGTCGGAAGATGCGGAAACCGCGGTTTCGATTCTGACACGATTTGCGGCCGCGTGCGCCGGGGCAGAAAACACCCCGGTATAGGGCAAAAGATGGGGATCCGGTTCATTGGCGAAGGTTTTGAGCGGGGGTTCAGGACGCCTGCCAGGGAGCGTTTTGAAAAGCCCGGAAACCGGACTGCTATCGGGTTTTAGAGCGCGGATCGGGGCGGAAAATCAGACCGGCCGCAGAAAACCGCAAGGGCCGCGAAAAGCATCGCGGCCCCGGGGGTTTGACGTGGTGCCGGAGGTCGGAATCGAACCGACACGACCTTGCGGTCGGAGGATTTTGAGTCCTCTGCGTCTACCAGTTTCACCACTCCGGCGTGGGTGGGCTTATATGCAAAGCGGGCCGTTTTGTCAATCCAATTGCCCCTGTGGGCTTGCCAGCAGCCGCAGCACGGCGTGGGCGGAAACGCTGCCGGCGCGCAGCACCCGGGGCACCCCCCCGGTGGTGTCCACCACAGTGGAGCCCGCGCCGCCGTATAGCGGCCCGGCGTCCAGGACGGCGTCCACCCCGGCGGCCAACTCCGGGTCCAGCTGCGCTACCCGGGCGCAGCCGGGTTGACCGGAAATGTTGGCGCTGGTGCCGGTCAGCGGCCCCCCGAACGCCCTGACCAGGGCGGCCGCCACCGGGTGGGACGGCACGCGGATGCCGATTTTGCCGGTCCCCGCCGTGAGGTTTGGCGGCAGGCCCTCCCGGGCCGCAAAGACCACCGTCACCAACCCCGGCCAGAAATGGCGCATCAAGAGATCGGCTGCGGGCGTCACCCGCTGCACCAGGGGCGCCACCCAGGACCGATCCTGCACCAGCACCAGAAGCGGGTTGTCGGCCGGCCGGCGCTTGAGCTCAAAG
>JASFIY010000230.1:0-4744 GCA_050122415.1 Desulfobacteraceae bacterium | reverse complement strand
AAATTTTATTCATTAATATCAACTCGGAGATGGTTCAAGATGAAAAATTCGGACCCCAAAACGCCGATGTCACACCAGGGGAGCTCCCTGCCCGCCCTCTTGCCGAATTACCCGGCCCGCTGGCTGAAACACTTCGAGGATAGCTTTTTGGCCACGGTCGAGCAGGCCAAAGCCTTTCAAATATACACCAACGGGGTTTTGAAGTATCTTGGTGAATTCACCGCACCCTTCTGGATCGCGCTGGGCGCCTTCAGTTCCACGGAAAAACAAAAACTGATGCAGGTCCACCCCCTGGAGTCCATGAGCGATTACCTGGAACTGCTGCGGTTCAACCAGCAGGTGGCCGAAAAAGGGCTGGCCAGCACCCTGGAGTCCATGAATCTTTTTCACCTCCGCAAGGCCAGTGAAAGGTTTTTTGCGTGGCTCAACACCCTCCTGGGGCGCGAGAGCGAGGACCTCGGCGCCTTCACCGCGCGTCAGCGGGAATTGATCGAAACCGTTGTCAACGGCTATCCCCAGGCCATTCGGGACATCAAACCGGAGTATGGTTTCGACTTCGAACACGGGGACTACCTCAAGGTTGCCGAGACCGAGCGCTTTTTCCTCTACCAGGTGTTTCCGCTGGAGGATGGGATCAACATCCGCGAAAACGGCAAACCGATCATCATCCTGCCGCCCTACGTCCTGGGCGCCAACATTCTGGCCTTTTTGCCGGGGGAGGGCAAAAGCTATGTGCACTGCTTTGCCAACCAGGGCATTCCCACTTATATCCGCATCCAGAAAGATATCAACACCACCCCGGCGGTGCAGACCATGACCGGCGAGGACGATGCCCGCGATACCCGCCATTTCTGTGAAACCCTCATGCAGCGGCACGGCCGCAAGGTCACCTTGAACGGCTTCTGTCAAGGCGGGTTCATCGCCATCCTGGACCTCCTCTCAGGCGAGCTCGATGGGCTGGTGGACGCCCTGATCACCTGCGTGACCCCCATGGACGGGACCCGCAGCAAGTCCCTGATAGACTACCTGTCGCACCTGCCGCCGCGCTTCCGGGACCTGGGCTACGCCGTCAAAACCCTGCCCAACGGCAACCAGGTGGTGGACGGCTCGGTGATGAGCTGGGTCTACAAGCTCAAGAGCATGGAAAGCGAAGCCCCGCTTTTCTCCCTTTACCGCGACCTGATGATGTTCGACCGCCCGGGCGGTAAAAAAGTGACCATCAGCAAGACCGCGGCCGCCATCAACCACTGGCTGATCTATGAGCGCAACGATCTGCCGGTGGCCATCACCCAGCTCAGCTTCGACTCTTACACCCGCCCGGTGGAAAAGGACGGCACCCTGCCGGTGAAGCTCTTCGGCCGGTCGCTGAATTTCAAGCGGCTGGCGGAAAAGGGGATCCGCTTCCTGATCTGCTACGCGGAAAAGGACAACCTCGTGGACCCGGAAGCGGTGCTGGCCCCGCTGGACTTCATCGATGCCGAGGTGACCGTTTTCCCCAAAGGCCATGGGGCGATCGCCACCTCCTGGTCGCTTCCCACCGATTGCATCGTTCATGACGGCAAGACGAGTCCCAACCTGCTGTGCTCCCGGATGGCCAGTCAAACCTGCCGCATCAACCACTGCGGTGCTGAAAACTGCCGCGGGCCGGTGCGTTTCCAGCTCGACCTGGAGGAAGAGCTGCAGCCCCCGGCGCCGAAGCCCCGCCGGGGTGCCCGCAGCGCACCCGCCAAGAGGCCGAAGTGACCGCCGCTGTCAGCGACCGCCTCGAAGCCCGGCAGGGGGACATCACCCGGCTGGCGGTGGACGCCATCGTCAACGCCGCCAACCGAACCCTGCTGGGCGGCGGCGGGGTCGACGGCGCCATTCACCGTGCGGCGGGGCCCGAACTCCTGGCGGAGTGCCGCACCCTGGGCGGCTGCCCCACCGGGGAGGCGCGCTTGACCCGCGGCTACCGCTTGCCGGCGCGCTTCGTGATCCACACCGTGGGGCCGGTCTACAGCGGCCACCCGCGCGACAGCCGGCTGCTGGCCGCCTGCTACCGGAACAGTCTGCAGCTGGCGGTGGATCACGGGCTGCACACGATTGCCTTTCCGGCCATCAGCTGCGGGGTCTACGGCTACCCGATCCGGGAGGCCTGCCGGGTTGCCGTGGATACCACCCTGGCCTTCGTCGAAGGGCGGCCCGGGATCGAAAAAGTGATCTTCATGCTCTTCTCTCCGGACGACCTGACGGTCTACCGGGATTATCTCGCCCGCCGCGGTGTGGGCTGAGGGCCTCGGCAAGAAATAATGCCACCTCTTGCGTGTCTTTTGGCCCGTCACCGGCGTTACAGCCGCCGGCACATATCCCGATATGCGCCGGCGAATGTGCCTGGGTGACGAACCAAAATCCGGCGCCATATTGTGCAATTGATTATTGCCGCGACCCTGAGCCCTCGGAGGCTCCTTGGGTTTGGGGCTTTTTCGTGGACGCGGGCGGTGCTTCATTGACAAACCGAACCGGTGTGGCTATTTTCACTGCGGTTTCAATGGACGCGTTTTCCACTAATTTCTAAGGAGGTTTTCATGGTCGAGGTCACCCCATCGGCGACCCAGCAAATCGCCGAATACTTCAAAGGCAAAGACGTTTCGCCCATCCGGATCTTTCTCAACGAGGGCGGCTGAGGCGGCCCCTCGCTGGCCATGGCTCTGGATGAGCCTAAAGATACTGATGACGTGTATGAGATTGAAGGGTTCACCTACGTGGTTGACAAGAACTTCATGGAGAAGGTGCAGCCCATCAAGGTGGATTTTCACCAATACGGCTTCATGGTCGACTGCGCGATCGACTTCAGTGCCGCCGGTGGTTGCTCAAGCTGTAGTACGGCGGGCTCCTGCTGCGACAGTTGATTCCCACCCGGCAGATCGGTAGACGGGCAACCCTCCCAGGGGTGGGTTGCCCGTCTCGCTTTGGCCGGCGCGGTCCGGCGGGGCGTTTTGCACGTCCCGGTTGACTCAGATTCGCGGGCGTGTTATTTTGTTTTCAATCCAATTAGTTATGCTCTTTTGAACTTGGGCGGGGCGGAGGATCTCAGATGGCGCTGGTGGACTATGTGCTGGATGAAACGGTGGCCCTGGTGACGCTCAACAGCGGTGAAAATCGTTTCAACCCCGAATTTCTGAACGCTTTTCTGGGGGTTCTGGACGCGGTGGAGCAAGCCACCGATGCCCGCACCCTGGTGGTCCATTCCGCCCACGAAAAAATCTTCTCCAACGGCATCGACCTGGAGTGGCTCGCGCCGGTCGTCCGCGGCGGGGACGGCGCTGCGGCCCAGGCCTTTTTCTTGCAGCTCAATGCCCTTTTCGCGCGGCTGGTCAGCTATCCGCTGCTCACCGTGGCGGCCATCAACGGCCACGCCTTCGCCGGGGGCGCGATTCTGGCCTGCGCCTTCGATTTTCGCTTCATGCGCTCCGACCGGGGGTTTTTCTGTCTGCCCGAGGTGGACCTGGGGATTCCCTTTCTGCCCGGGATGAACGCGCTTCTCGAAAAGGCCATCCCCCGCCACCTGCTGGAGGAGATGCAGTTCACCGGCAAGCGCTACACCGCCGAGGCCTGTGAGGCCCACCACGTCATCCTCAAGGCCTGCCACCAGCGGGAGTTGATGGACGAGGTGATGGCCTTTGCCAGGGGCCTCAACAAACAGCGGGCCGTCGTGGCCGAACTCAAAAGACGTCTCAACCGTTCGATCCTGGACGCCATCGAGATCGCGGACGCACCCTATATCGACTCCGGCAAGTTCAACATCGGCTGAGCCGGGTCTGTCGGAAATGGCGGGAGGCCTGACATGAACGTACTGATCACCGGTGGTCTCGGGTTTGTCGGCAGGTATCTCTCACGCCTGCTGTTGGAAAAGGGTCACCACGTCACCGCCCTGGGGCTGCGGCCGCAGCCGCGGCGCATCCCGCACCCAAATTTCAGCTACCTTTCGGCGGACACCACCCGAGCAGGCGCCTGGCAGGGGAGGCTGGGCGACATGGACGCGGTGGTCAACCTGGCGGGCAAAAACATTTTCCGACCCTGGACGGCGCGCGCCAAAGCCGAGATTTACGACAGCCGCATCCTCACCACCCGCAACGTGGTCAGCGCGCTTTCCCCCGCTCGGCCGATTGCGCTGGTGAGCGCCTCGGCGGTGGGGTATTACGGCGACCGCGGCGACGAGATCCTCACCGAAGCGGCTTCGGCGGGAGACGATTTTCTGGCCCGGGTGGGGCGCCACTGGGAAGCCGAGGCCCTCACGTCCGCCGAGCACGGCCACCGGGTGGTGGCGGCGCGCATCGGCATCGTGCTGGGCAGCGGCGGGGCGCTGGAAAAGATGATCCCGGCCTTCCGCTCCTTTCTGGGCGGGCCCTTGGGTGATGGCAGCCAATGGTTTCCGTGGGTTCACATCGATGATTTGACCGCCGCCCTGGCGTTTGCGCTGGAAAACCCATCCGTTGCGGGGCCGGTGAACTGCACCGCGCCCAACCCGGTCCGCAACCGCGAGTTCGCCCGTGAACTGGCGCGCTTGCTCAACCGTCCCGCCCTGATGCCGGCGCCCGGCTTCATGATCCGGTTGGTATTGGGCGAGTTGGGCCAGACCCTGCTCGCCAGCCAGCGGGTGCTGCCCGAAAAACTGCAGCAGGACGGCTTCACGTTTCGTTTTCCCGCCGTTCGTGAGGCCCTCTACGACCTGGTGCGGGCCGCCGTTTGAGGACTTTTCACGCTT
>JASFIY010000229.1:0-4751 GCA_050122415.1 Desulfobacteraceae bacterium | reverse complement strand
TCCCTCACGCGTCAATGGGGTTGCAACGGCAGGTCGGCAGCGCGGGGCAACGCCCCTGCCCGGGCCACGGCCCGGAAAATAACATGTTTGCAGTCGGAAGGAAAGCCGCAATCCGCCGAGCCGACGGGCCGGCGGCGGTTGGCCGCGAGTTCCTCCCCCGGGCGGGGGAGGAACCCTGGCGAGGGTTTAGCGGGGGGGGCTTTTCAGGTCCGCGGCCATTTGCGGATGACCTGTTCGCGGGCATCGGTGATGGTGATGGTCACGCCGTGATCGCCATCCAGGCGATGAGTGGCACAGCTGATTCATGGGTCGTAGGCGCGCACCGCCATTTCGATGCGGTTTAAAATCCCTTCGGTGACCTCCCCGTTGCGGATCAGGGCGCGGGCCGCCTGGTTGACGCTCATGTTCATCGGCCCGAGGTTGTGGGTGGTGCCGACGATCATGTTGGCGCTCACGATCAGACCGTTTTCGTCGGTGGTGTAGTCATGCAGCAGGGTCCCGCGAGGGGCCTCGACGCAGCCGACCCCCCGGCCGGCGCGCGGCTCGGCCGCGGTGCGCACGTCGGGGTCGGTGATCTCGGGGTCCTGCAGGATCTCGATGGCGCGCTCGCAGGCGTAGACCTCCTCGATCAGGCGGGCGTAGTGGTAGAGCAGGGTCGCCTGGGCCGGGCGGCCGAAGGCGGCCCGGAACTCCTCCAGCTCGGCCTGGGCGCGCGGGGTCGCCATTTTATCGGCGACGTTGATGCGCGCCAGGGTGTTGGCGCGGTAGACGCCCTTGGGGTTTTCGAGATCCAGCGAGAACCCCTCCTCCCAGCAGCGGGCATAGGGGAACTTGCCGTAGGAATTGGGCGCCACGTGCTCGCCGATGTAGGCGATGTAATCCTGGGGGTCGAACTCCACGAAGTCCGCGTCGGGCTTCATCAGGCGGATCTTGCCGTCGTAGAGGTTGAGCGCGCCTGCCGAATCCACGGTGCCCATGAAGCCGGTCTTGATAACCCCCAGGGTCTGGATGGTGTCCAGGTACTTGGGGAAGACCTCCTTCTTGGCGAATTCGATGGTGAAGAGCGCGAAATCCAGGATCTCGTGCATCTTGGCCAGCATGTCCCGCCGCTCCTCCTCCAGCAGGGGTTTGGAGAAGCCGCCGGGAACCCCGGCGACCGGGTGGATCGTCTTGCTGGAGAATTTGTCCAGGATCATTTTGGCCAGAAAGCGCATTTTGACCACCCGCTGGGCCAGCTCGGGGTTGGCCTTGGCGATGCCGATGACGTTGCGCACAGCGTAATCGCTGTCCGGCCCGATCACGAAGTCGGCCGCGGCCAGAAAGAAGAAGTGCAGCAGTTTGTCCTCGGCATGCGCGATGGTCTGCATCAACTCCCGCAGCTTGTGGCCGGCCGGCGGGGGGGTTGCGCCGAAGCAGCGGTCGACGGCCTTGTTGGCGGCCAGGTGGTGCATCCAGGGGCAGATGCCGCAGATGCGGCTGACGATGCGCGGCAGCTCCTCGGCCGGCATGCCCTCGACGAACTTCTCAAATCCCCGCAGGGACATGATGTCCAGGTGCGCGTCGCGGACGTTGCCGTCGTCGTCCAGCTGGATGCCGATCGCGGCGTGGCCCTCGATGCGGGTGATGGGTTGGATGGTGATGGTCTGGCTCATGGGTGGGGCCTCCTTTCAGGCGAAACCGGGCGCAGCAGGTGGTGCGCACCCGAGAATCTGAGCAATGACTTGATGCCGGGCAGCGAGCGGACGTCGATCCCGTTGGATGCCAGGGCGTTCAACATGTCCAACATCTGGTTGCCCTCCGGCCGCACCGGCCCGTAGCAGCCGCGACAGGGAACGCGCGCGGCGATGCAGCGCGGCCGGATGGCCTCACCGCCGCAGCCGGCGCGGGTCACCGGCCCCATGCAGAGATAGCCCTGCTCCAAGAGGCAGCGCATCCGGTCCAGGGGTTCGTCCGGGGCACCGTAGGCCGGGTTTTGCAGAAAACGCCGCATGCTTTTCAGCTCCCCCTTGCCCTTGCGGACCGTGGGGCAGGTGTCGCAGACGCTTTTGCCCGGGAGCGTCGGCGGCCGCCCCTCCACCAGGGCCACCAGGGCCCCGAAGATGTGGTCGGGGTGCGGCGGGCAGCCGGGCAGGTAGATGTCGACCTTGATCTTCTCATCCACCGCGTAGCAGGCGTCCAGCAGGGGCGGGAGCCCCTGGCTGGGGTAGGCCGCCGGCGGATCGGTGGTCTCGGTGCCGTAGTAGCGCTCCAGAACCTCGTCGTTGGTGTAGGCGTTGGTCATCGCTGGGATGCCGCCGTGGGTGGCGCAGGTGCCCAGGGCGATGATGACCTTGCACTTGCGGCGCATCTCCTCGGCCACCTCCAGGTGCTCCTGGTTGCGGATGCCGCCGCTGATCAGGCCCACGTCGGCCTCGGGGATCGCGATGTGATCTCCGTCACCCAATTGCCCGAAGTACTTGTGGTCCATGAGCGCCGGGATGTGGACGAAATCGGCCACCTTGAGCACGTCCAGGAGCCGCTCGCCGGTGTCCAGGATCGAGATCTCGCAGCCTGAACAGGAATTCAGCCATTCACTGGCCACTTTTACCGTCATATGGATACCCTCCTGCTGGCGCGTGTCTTCACCAGCGGTCTTGCAATGGATGCTCCGGGCTGCTCTCAGCCTTTGACCTGAACGGCCTTGGGGCCCAGGGAGCGGCGGTTTTCGCGGGCGGTCTTTTTCTTGCGCTCCGACCAGTGGGTGACGACTTCCAGCGCCCGGCTGGCGTAGTCGGGTCTGTCGGCGACGCTGTATTCGGTCAGCACCCCCCGGCCCTTGGCGTCGGCCAGGGCCGCGCGCCCCAGCGGGGTGCGGCTGATGACCGTCGTCCAGCCCTCGTCGGCGCCGATCCCGCCAAAGGAGATGTCCGCATACTCGGCGGCGTAGTCCGGGCAGAAGCGGCAGGCGAAACGCCGGATGGCTTCCAGTTGTTCAAGCGGGATGTGCCGGATCCGGCCCTCGCCCAGGTGGACCATCAAATCCTCTTTGATGTTGATCTTGCGGACCTCCTCCCAGCGGAAAGCGCCCCACTCGGCCAGCTGGGCGCGCTCTTTCTCCCCGAAGATGAAATTGCCCGAGCAAAACAGCCCCAGGCAGAAGCGGATGCTGTCGGAGGGCACCAGGCCCATGGCCTGCATGCGCCGCACCGAGTGGATCTGGCAAGGCGTTCCCACCAGCGCCACGCGCTCGAGCCCCTTTTTGACCAGGGGATCGAACTCCTCGATGGAGGAGTAGGTCATGTACTGGTCGCTGAAGCTTTTCATGCCGTGTGAGGTGTCGAAGAAAAAGCCCGCCGCCGCCAGGATGTCCTCCTCCGAGGTGGCCAGGAAGGGCCGGCGCTGAAACGGCCCCACCTGCTTGGCGACGATGGCGCCGTCGATGCGCCCCTCGTGAAAGAGATGCAGCAACAGCGCGGTAACCACCCCGCCGTCGGTGGCCTTTTGGCGGATCCCGGCGTCGCTGGCGGAGAGCACCGAGGTTTCGATAATTCGCCCCATGGGCGCGCTCCAGCCCACCTGGCGCCGGGTTTCCTCCTCCAGTTCGTCGATTTCAGGGCAGATGGCGTGGCACAGCCCGCACTCGATGCACCTCTCGATTTCGCCGTAACGGGGTTTGCCGTCACCGTCCAGCTCCAAGGCCCCGTAGTTGATGGCGGTGCAAAAGGTCACGCATCCCCCGCAACGGTGGCACAGGCCGAGTTTTTGAACCTCTTGGATCAAGTTGAAAAATGTTTTCATGGCATCCTCCCCGGGTTTCGATCCGCCCCCAGGGGCGGCTGACCGCCCCGACCGCGAGGCTGGCAGCGAATGTTCCCGGTGGTTGTCGCTTCTGTGGGCATCGACAGCCGGCCGTTAACGGCCTCAGGCCGTCGCCCCCGCAGCGGTTTTGAGGCGGTTGGGGCCCAGCTGCCGGATCTTTTTCGTAAATCGGGTGACCACTTCGGCAAACCGCGGCGCCTCGGCCGATGAGACCCACGCGATCTCGAAGCGGGCGGGGTCGATGCCGAGATTTTCCAGCACGAACTGAATTGCGTCCACCCGGGCCAATGCTTTGTGATTACCATCCAGGTAATGACATTCGCCCAGGTGTCAGCCCATGATGATGACGCCGTCGGCGCCGCGCTGCAGGCCTTCGACCACCAGGTCGGGGTGCACCATGCCGGAGCACATCACCCGCACCGCCCGCATGTTGGGGGGGTACTGCAGGCGCGAGACGCCGGCCAGATCTCCGCCGGCGTATGCACACCAGTTGCAGAGAAAGCCGATGATTACCGGTTCGAACTCTTCCGCCATAACGAATTCTCCTTGTGTGTTTTGCTTTCCAGGGTGAGGGCAAATCCCATTTCCACGGATGCGGCGCTCTTCAGCCGGCGGCCTCCAGGGCGGCGCGCACCTGACTGCCGAGCTGCTGCAGGGTGAAGCCGTGCACCTGGACCCCGCCCTTGGGGCAGGTGGCCGCGCACAGGCCGCATCCCTTGCAGAGGGCCGGGTCGGTGCGGATGCGCTGGTGCTCCCGGCCGGTTTCATCGCTGTAGGACTCCAGGCGTATGGCGCGGTAGGGGCAGACATCCAGGCAGAGGGCGCAGCCGTCGCACCCATCGGTCACGAAGGACTTGATGGCGTCCAGCTGCATCTCCTTTTGCGAAAGGATGATGCCCGCGCGCGCCGCCGCGGCGGTGGCCTGGGCGATGGCCTCGTCCACCGGCTTGGGG
>JASFIY010000228.1:0-4755 GCA_050122415.1 Desulfobacteraceae bacterium | reverse complement strand
GAACCCGCCACCCCGTCAAACCTTAAGGCGGAGGGGTTTCGTGATTCAACAGCAGCACGCCGCCGACCTTTCCTCGGAAGATTGGCACGCGCTGGAGGAGGCGGATGTCTTCGAGATGCTTCAAAGCCGGTCCGGGGGCCTGGAGGCCCGGGAGGCCGAGCGGCGCTTGGCGTTTTACGGGCCGAACAGCCTGCCGACGAAGGAGCCGCCAACCCTCTGGGCCATCCTGCTGCACCAGGTGCTCAACCCGCTGATCTTCATCCTGGCGGCCGCGGCGGTGGCCTCGGTGGCCATCGGTGAGGTCACCGACGCCGCCTTCATCCTGATCGTGATCGCCCTGAACAGCAGCTTGGGCGCCTACCAGGAGTATCAGGCCGAAAAAAGTGCGGCCAGCCTGCAGCGGCTGCTGAAGATCAGGGCCAGGGTCAGGCGCGACGGCCGGGAGACCGAAATCCCCTCGGAAGAGGTGGTGCCCGGTGATATCGTGCTGCTGGAATCGGGGAACAAGGTTCCGGCCGACCTGCGCCTGGTTCAAAGCCAGAGCCTGGCGGCGGACGAGAGCCTTTTGACCGGCGAATCCATCGCGGCCCAAAAAAACACCGCGTCGCTGCCCGCGGACACCGGCATCAGCGATCGCCGCAACATGGTGTTTGCCGGTTCGACGGTCGCCTCCGGCAGGGGGGTCGGGGTCACCGTCGGCACCGGCCTGAAGACCCAGGTGGGCATCATCGCCGAAACGGTGACCCGCTCGGAGAGCGCCAAGCCGCCGCTGGTGCTGCGAATGGAAAAATTCGTCAAACATGTCAGCGTCCTGGTGCTGCTGGTCAGCGCCGGCCTGGCGGTCCTGCTGCGCCTGCAGGGCAACGATCTGGCGGCGATTTTCTTTTTCGTGGTGGCCCTGGCGGTCTCGGCGATCCCGGAGGGGCTGCCGGTGGCGTTGACGGTGGCGCTTTCCATCGCCACCAAACGCATGTCCGATCGCAACGTGATCGTGCGCAAACTGACCGCCGTGGAAAGCCTGGGCAGCTGCACGATGATCGCCAGCGACAAGACCGGCACCCTGACCGTAAACCAGCAGACGGTGCGCACCGTCGCTTTTGCTGATGGCCGAACCTTCAGCTTCAGCGGCGAGGGCTACACCGGCGAAGGGAAGGTCGCAGCCGCCGACGGGGCCGATCTGTCGCCGACCGCCCGGGAGGGTCTCACCCGCCTGGCCGAATTGGCGGTTTTGGCCAACGAGGCCTCGCTCACCCGGGAAAACGGGGACTGGCGGCACCACGGCGATGCCATGGACGTGGCCTTCCTGGCGATGGGCTACAAGCTGGGCCTGGATCCGGCGGTGGTCAAGGCGCGGGTGGAAGTCACGCGGGAAATCCCCTACGAGTCGGAGCGCAAGTTCTCGGCGCTGTTCTACCAGCAGGATGGCGAGCGCCTGCTGGCGGCCAAGGGCGCGGTGGAAACGGTCCTGGATTTTTGCAGCCGAACAGTTCAGAACGGCGCCGTGGAGGACCTCGACCGGGAGGCCGTCGAGCGCCAGGCCGAGGCGATGGCGGCCAAAGGCCTGCGCGTCCTGGCCGTGGCCGGGGGAGCCGCCGGCGAGGCGGAACCCGGCCAGGGCCCCGAGACGCTTTACGGCCTGGTACTCCACGGCCTGGTGGGGTTCATCGACCCGCTGCGCCCGGAAGCCGCCGAGTCGGTGGCCAAGTGCAGGGCGGCCGGCATCCAGGTCATCATGATCACCGGCGACCACCCCGTTACGGCCGGTGCCATCGCCCGCGAATTGGTCCTGGACGAAAAGGGGGAGCCGGTGGTGAGCGGCCGGGACCTGAACGCGGCGGGCACCCCCGACAGCCCCGCGTTTGAGAAGCGGGTCCTTTCGACCCACGTGTTTGCCCGGGTATCGCCGACCCAGAAACTTGAAATCGTCGATGTCTTGATCCGGCGCGGCGAGTTCGTGGCGGTCACCGGCGACGGGGTCAACGACGCCCCCGCCCTGCGCCGGGCCAATATCGGCGTGGCGATGGGCTCGGGCACGGACGTGGCCAAGGAAGTGGGGTCGATGATCGTGGTTGACGACAACTTCGCCTCCATCGTGGCCGGGGTTGAAGAGGGGCGCTTTGCCTACGACAATGTGCGCAAGGTGATCTATCTGCTGATCTCCACCGGGGCGGCGGAAGTGCTGATGTTTCTGGCCGCAATCCTGGCGGGCCTGCCCATTCCCCTGCTGGCGGTGCAGCTGCTGTGGCTCAACCTGGTCACCAACGGCATCCAGGACGTGGCCCTGGCCTTTGAAGGCGGCGAGCCGGGCGCCATGAAACGCAGGCCCCGGCGGCCGGATGAGAAGATTTTCGATGCCCAGATGATCCATCAGACCCTGGTGTCGGGCACGGCCATCGGCGCCCTGGTCTTTGGCCTGTGGTATTGGCTGATCGAAGTCCAGATGATGGAGGAAGCCTCAGCCCGCAACGGCGTCCTGCTGCTGATGGTGCTGCTGCAGAACGTGCACGTGTTCAACTGCCGCTCCGAGTTGACCTCCGCCTTCCGGATTCCCTTGCACCGCAATTGGATTCTCATCCTGGGGGTGCTGACGGCCCAGGGCATCCATATTTTGAGCATGTACCTGCCCTTCATGCAGACGATTCTGACCACCGAACCGGTCCGGTTTTCCCAGTGGATGAATGCCCTGGGGCTGGCAGGTGTCGTTTTGGTGGTGATGGAAATCTTCAAATGGGTTAAAAGAGGACAAGCAGCTGCGGTTTAACTGGAATTTCTCAACAGGAGGGATGCCCCGTGGAAAAGATGAAAGTGCAAGATCTCATGGTTCCGGTAGACAAGTTCCCCAAGATATCCGACAGCGCCACCTTCTACGAGGCGCTTGCGGCCCTGGAGACCGCCCAGGAAAGGTTTTTAGTCGGAAAAGCCGAGCAAAGAATCCTGCTGGTGGAAAACAAGGACGGCAGGATCGTGGGGAAAATCTCGCCCATCGATCTCTTCGTCGGCCTGGAGACCAACTACAGCCGGGTGAACGCCGAGGAAACCGTCAACCGCTTCGGGCTGAGCTACGTCTGGAAGTCCATGCAAAAGGACTACAATCTCTGGGAAAACCCCTTCAAGGACCTCTGCCGCAAGGCCAGCGACGTTCAAATCAAGAATTTTCTTAAAACCCCCACCGAAGGCCAGTCGGTTCGGACCCAGGACACCCTGGCCAAATGCTTTCACCTCTTTGTGATGAACCGCCACGACTCGCTTTTCGTCTTTGAGGGCGGCCAAATTGTCGGGCTGCTGCGGTTTACGGATGTCTACAACAAGGTTTCGCAAACCATGAAGGCCTGCGGGCTCTAGCCATCAGGCGCCCAGCCCCCAGGCGAGGCCGACGCCCATGAATATCACCTTCGACCAGGCGGTGGTGTTCGCCATTCTGGCCGCCACCCTGGTGCTGTTCGTCTGGGGCCGCTGGCGCTACGATCTGGTGGCCGTCGCGGCGTTGCTGCTGGTTTTCATTGCCGGCCTGGTGCCGGCCGAGCAGGTGTTTCTGGGGTTCGGGCACCCGGCGGTGGTCACCGTGGCCGCCGTCCTGGTGCTCAGCCGCGGCCTGCTCAACGCCGGCGTGGTGGACAGCCTCTCGCGCAGTCTGGCGCAGGTGGGCCCCCGCCCGATGCTGCAGGTGGCCACCCTGACCGGCATCGTGGTGCTCTGCTCGGGCTTCATGAACAACGTCGGGGCGCTGGCGCTCATGATGCCCGTCGCCGTCTGGATGTCCCGCCAGAGCGGGCGCTCGCCGTCGCTGCTGCTCATGCCGCTGGCCTTCGGCTCGCTGATCGGCGGCCTGATCACCCTGATCGGCACCCCCCCCAACATCATCATCGCCCTCTTCCGGGCCGAAACCGGCGCACCGGCCTTCGGCATGTTCGACTTCACCCCGGTGGGTTTGGGGGTGGCCGTGGCCGGTCTGGTTTTCATCTCCCTGGTGGGCTGGCGCCTGACCCCCCGGCGGGAGGCGCAGAGCGCACCGGATGAACTCTTCGAGATCGAAGATTACATCAGCGAGGTGGTCGTGCCGGAAGGGGCCAAGACCATCGGCAGGACCATCTTCCACCTCACCTCGGCGATGGAGAAGAAGACCGAGGCGACCGTGGTCGGCCTGATCCGGGGCGAGCGCCACATCGCGGCGCCGGGGTGGTACGAGGTGATTCAGGCCGGTGACATCCTGATGGTGGAGGCCACCCCCGAGGATCTGAAGGCCCTGATCGACGGCATGGGGCTGGCGCTGGCCGAGTGCAAGGGGGACTGCAAGGAGATTCTGGGCTCGGAGGAGATCCGCCTGATGGAGGCCGTCATCACGGCGGACTCCCCCCTGCCCGGCACCACCGCGGCGAGCCTCCACCTGCGCCGCAATTTCGGGGTCAACCTGCTGGCCATCGCCCGCCGCGGGCGCCGGCTGGAGCGCCGGCTGGGCGAGACCGAATTCTTCATCGGCGACATCCTGCTCCTGCAGGGCAGCGATGAAGCCCTTCAGACCACCCTCAAGACCTTCAAGTGTCTTCCGCTGGCCGAGCGCGGTCTGCGGATCGGCCAGCCGCGCCAGGTCTTTCTGGCGCTGGGGATCTTCGGCGCGGCGATGGCGCTCTCGGCCCTGAACCTCCTGCCGGTTCAGGTGGCCTTCATCGCTGCGGCGGTGATCATGGTGGTGACGGGCCTCGTTCCTTTGGGGGACATCTACGAGAGCATCGACTGGCCGATCATCGTTCTCCTGGG
>JASFIY010000227.1:0-4771 GCA_050122415.1 Desulfobacteraceae bacterium | reverse complement strand
GGGCCAAGGTGCCGGTCTTGCTGCTGAACGCCACCGCACTCAACAGCGGCCACAACTGGCGCTTCACCGCCACCCTGCTGGGGGAGCCGCCGGGGCTGCTGGGGGCGGAGGTGGACAAGAACGCCCGCTACCGCCGTCTCTGGTACCGCCAGGCGCCCAGCGAGGCGGTCCGGCGCTACCGGCTGGGCTACGCGGTGGCGGCCTCGGCCTGCGTGCCCGGGCTGTTCGAACCCTTGGCCCTGGAAGACCTCTACCCCGACAAGGTGGTGCGCCTGGTGGACGGCGGGGTCCACGACAACCAGGGCGTCCAGGGGCTGCTGGACGAGGGCTGCTCGGTGGTGCTGTGCAGCGACGCCAGCGGCCAGATGAACGACCTGGACAAGCCCAAGGACAGCGCCCCCGCGGTCGTCCTGCGGTCCAATTCGATTCTCATGGACCGCGTGCGCGAGGCCCAGTACCAGGACCTTCAGGCCCGCCTGGACAGCCGGGCGTTGCAGGGCCTTTTCTTCATTCACCTGAAAAAGGACCTGCCGGTTCGCCCCCAGGACTGGATCGCCTGCCAGGACCCCACCCCGCAAACCCCGGCGCCGATCGGCCTGCCCTATGGGGTGGCGCCCGCCCTGCAGGCCAGGATCGCCGCCATCCGCACGGATCTGGACACCTTCTCGGAGGTCGAGGCCTATGCCCTGATGTGCAGCGGCTACCTGATGGCCGCCCAGGAGGTTCGCGAGCTGCAGGCGCGGCATGCAGCGCACGCCGAGCCCGGCACCTGGGGCGACTTCGCCGTCCATGCGGGGCGCGAGGCCTGGCCTTTCCTGGAGCTGGAGTCGCTCATGGGTCCGGCACCGGAGCAGGACGCCGCGCGCGGCGACCTGGAACTGCAGCTCTCGGTGGCGGCATCCAAGGCCTTCAAAATCTGGAAGCTGCACCCGCGGCTGAAAATGCAGAGCTGGCTGCTGCTAACCGCCGCCGCGGCCCTGGCGCTGGTCTTGATTGCGTTTAACTGGGAAAGGCCGCTGGTGCCCCCGGCCGTGACCGTCGGCGGCACCTTCGTGGTGCTGCTGCTGGCGGCCGGTGCCGCCCTGGTGCCCGCGATGAAGTGGTTTTCGGCCGGCAAGGCCCTGCGCGGGATCGGCCGCAACGCGCTGATCGCGCTGCTGGGGTCTTTTACCGCCTGGATTCACCTGAAACACTTCGACCGCATGTTCCTGGCGCGCGGCCGGCTGAGCCGCCTGCTGGAGCGCAAAGAGAGGAAGCCATGAGCCTGCCGCTGTGTTTTGTCCTGATGCCCTTCGGCAAAAAACCGACCGCCGCCGGCGCCCTGGTGGACTTCGACGCGGTATACGCCCAGCTGATCGCCCCGGCGGTGACCGCGGCCGGGCTGGAGCCCATCCGCGCCGATGAGGAGGTCGCCGGCGGGATCATCCAAAAACCGATGTTCGAGCGCCTGCTGCTGTGCCCCTTCGCCGTGGCGGACCTCACCACGGCCAACGCCAATGTCTTCTACGAGCTGGGGGTGCGGCATGCTGCGCGCCCCTGGGCCACGGTGCCCCTTTTTGCGGCCGACGGCGCCCGGCTGCCCTTCGACGTGGCGGACCTGCGGGCGCTGCCCTACCGGCTGTCGGGCGACGGTCTGCCGGCGGACCTCGAAAACGACAGGGCCGCCCTGGCGGCGCGCCTTCAGGCCGCCCGTCAGAGCGCGGCCGAGCACCCGCATACCGACAGCCCGATTTTTCAGCTGGTGGACGGCTACCCGGAGATCTCCTCGGACCGGACGGATGTTTTCCGCGACCGGGTGCGCTACTGCGCCGGGATCAAAGCGCGCCTGGCGGCGGCCCGCAAGGAGGGGCCGGCGGCGGTGGCCGCCGTCGAAAAGGAGCTCGGCCGGGAGGGGGGCCACGGTCTGGGCGCTTTCGAGGACCAGGAGGCCGGCGTGCTGGTGGATCTTTTCCTCTCCTACCGCGCGGTCAAGGCCTGGTCCGAGATGATCGCCCTGGCGGGGCGCATGCCGCGCCCCCTGCGCGACACGGTCCTGGTGCAGGAGCAGCTCGCCCTGGCCCTCAACCGCGCCGGAGAGGGCGAGCGCGCCGAAGAGGTGCTGCTGGCGCTGATCGCGCGCCGCGGCCCCAGCAGCGAGACCTACGGCATTCTGGGGCGGGTCTACAAGGACCGCTGGGAGGCGGCGCTCAAGACCGGGGGGGCGCTGCTGGCCCGCGGCCTGTTGGAGAAGGCCATCGAGGCCTACCTGCGCGGTTTCGAAAGCGACTGGCGCGACGCCTACCCGGGCATCAACGCGGTGACCCTGATGACGGTCAAGAACCCGCCCGACCCCCGCCGCGAGAAGCTCCTGCCGGTGGTCGAATATGCCGTGGAGCGGCGCATCGCCGCCGGCAGCCCGGACTACTGGGATTTTGCATCGCGCCTGGAGCTGGCCGTTTTGGCGGGGGATGAAACCGCCGCCACCGCCGCCGCCGGGGATGCCCTGGCCGCGGTGCGCGAGAGCTGGGAGCCGGAGACCACCGCCCGCAACCTGCGCCTGATTCGCGAGGCGCGCGCGGCGCGGCAGGAGACGCTGCCGTGGGCCGCGGAAATTGAGGCGGCCCTGGCGGCGGCGGCCGGCGGCTGAGCGAATCCATCGGTTGGGCCTGCAAGCCGGGGCGCCCTGTTGGGACGCCCCGGGGCCGCGCGGCCGGTTTTTCTGCCCTCCGCCCGGAGCGGTTTTCAGCTCCCGGGAGCGGGGACCCGGGGCCGGTCACCCCGCCCAGCTGTCCCGGATCTTGTAGGGAAAGCCGTAGGCCCCCATGCGCTCCAGAAACGGCTCGGGGGCGAAGGCCTCCGGCGGCAGGACCCCCTCGCCCCGCCAAACGCCGCGGGCCAGCAGCTCGGTCGCGATGGCGGGGCCCACCGCGGTCTGGGCGGCGACCGCCTGGCAGTTCCAGCGGCGCATGCATTCCTGGTTGTCGGCCACCTGGTAGATGTAAACCTCGCGCGCACGTCCGTCCTTGCGCCCCGTGACCAGGGTGCCGACGCAGATTTTGCCCTCCATCAGCGGGCCGACCTTGGCCGGGTCCGGCAGGCAGGCCTCCACCACGTCCCGCGGGGCGACCTTGACCCCCTTGACGTCGATGGCCTCGGCCGAGGCCAGGCCCATGACCTCCAGCTGGCGCAGGGCGTTCATCATGTCCTCGCCCAGGCTGATCTTGAAGTCCACCTTTTTGAGGCCCTTGTTGATCCAGCGGGGCAGGTTGATGACCTCTTCGTGCTCGATGGCCACCAGCTCGATGGGGCCGATGCCCTCGGGGAAGTCGAACACCTCCGGCGCGCTCATGGGTTTGGCGGTGTAGTAGCCCCGCTCGCGCTCCCAGAAGACGGGCGGGTTGAGGCACTCTTCGATCACGCTCCAAACCGAGAACTGGGTGGCGTAGCGGTATTTTTTGACCGTCATGTTGGAGCCGTCGCGGATGCCGATGGCGTCGATCTCGTCGAAGAGAGCCTTTTCGGCATAGCGTGCGAAGACCTCGCTGACCCCGGGGTCGATGCCCATCCCCAGCAGCGCCAGGAGGCCCTTTGCCTGCCAGCGGGGGTGCTGGCGGAACTGGTAGTCGCCCAGCAGCACCCCCACTTTGGCGTGGGGTTCGGTGGGGTGCTTCTGGGAGAGCGTCATGGCCATGTCCAGGTAGTGGCAGCCGGCCGCGAAGGCGCCGTCGAAAATGGTTTCGTTGAAGTTCTGGGGGCAGCCGTTGATCAGCAGGTCGATCCCGTGGGCCCGGATGGCCGCCTCCACCTGCGCCTGGTCGCGGGCGTCCAGCTGGATGGCGGGGAAACGGTCGCCGCCGCCCAAGCGGGCCGCCACTTCCCGGGCGCGCGCCAGGCTGTAGTCGGCGACCACGAGTTTTTGAACCTGTTCACTGCCAGGATCGGCTTCGGTCACCAACACACCGTAAGCCTCACCGACTGCACCTCCGCCTAAAAGCAAGATGTTCATGCCACATGTTCCTTTCAAAACCGCTCAACAGGTGAGGGTTTCCGTCCATGGGCGCGCCCGCGGCACGCCTCAGTGCGATTTAACCCGGGTCCAGGCCTCGTCGATCAGCCGGGAGTCCTTGCCCAGATCTTTTGTGAAATGCAGGGTCGCCATGATTTCGGGTGTCGGGTAGATCCCCGGGTTGCTCAGGTCCTCGGGGGTGATATACGGCATGGCGGCCTCGTTGGGGGTGGCGTACTGGTTGTAGTTGGAGAGCGCCGCACCGATCTCGGGCTCCAGGATCCAGTTGATCCACTTGTGGGCGGCATCGGGGTTGGGCGCCTGGGCCGGGATGCACATGGAATCGTACCAGATCTCGCTGCCCTCCTTGGGAATGGTGAAACCCAGGGTTTCCGGGTCTTCCGAAACCGACTGGATGGCGTCCCCGTTGTAGACGACGGCGGCCACGGCGGTGCCGGCGACCACGTCGTTCTTGCCGCCCACGCCCGGCTTGAAGCCCAGGCAGTTCTTGGACTTCTTGATGGCGACCAGGAGGTCCGCGGCCTCTTTGACCTCCTTGGGGTCGACGCTGTTGAAATCGTAGCCCAGGTAGAGCAGGGGGACCCCCATCATTTCACGCACCGAGTCGATCAGCCAGAAGGGGCCGGGATGTTTGGCGGTGTCCAGCAGAATCGACCACGACTGCACGTCCTCGGGGGTGACCTTGTCCTTGCGGTACATCAGCCCCACCGTACCCCACTGCCAGGCCACGGACCATTTGTTGCCGGGGTCGTAGGTGGTGTTGCG
>JASFIY010000226.1:0-4773 GCA_050122415.1 Desulfobacteraceae bacterium | reverse complement strand
AAAAGGCGGCCGCCTCGGGCGGCGGCGCCGAATCCGGGATGGGGCTGGGAATGGGGTTGATGCTGCCGGCGATGTTCTCCCGCTTCTTCCAGGAGGGGGCCGCCCCGTCCGACCCCGGTGCGGGGTTCGCCCAGACCTGCCCCGACTGCGGGCGCCGGATTCCGGGGGACGCCAAGTTCTGCCCCCACTGCGGCCACCAGCAGATCGTGTTCGCCCAGTGCGGCGCCTGCGGCAAGAATCTCCCGCCCAACGCCCGCTTCTGCCCCCGCTGCGGCGGTCCGGCGGCCGCCAAGGCGGCCCCTGCGGTTTGCCGTGCCTGCGGCACCGAAAACCTGAACGACGCCCGCTTCTGCAACCAGTGCGGTGAGAGACTCTAACCTCCAGATTGCCCACCAATGCCCCCAGTGCGGGGCACCAGCGGTGCTGGCCGAAACCGACCGGCTGTTTACCTGCGCTTATTGCCGGGTACGGGTTTGTCTGCGGCCGCGGAAATTCTTCCACTACCGGCTGCCGCTGAGGTCCCCCGCCCGCGAGGACCTGCTCTATTTCCCCTATTGGCGCTTCAAGGGCACCCTGTTTTCAGCCGGACCGGCGGGGGTTGCGCACCGCCTGATGGATATCAGCCGCAAGGCGCACCCCCACCCCGCGTTTCCGGTTTCGCTGGGCTTCCGCCCCCAGGCGCTTCGAATGCAGTTCGTTCTGCCGGATACGCCGGGGCATTTCATCCGGCCGAGCCTGCCGCTGGCGCAGGCCACTGGGCTTTGCACGGATCGCCGGGCCCGCCGTCAAGGCCCCTGCGAGGCCCGGATCGGCGAGAGCGTCAGCCTGATCTATGCGCCCTACTACATCGGCCCAAAACTGATCGACGGCGTGCTGGAGCGGGCGGTGGGCGGCGGTCTCGCGCAAAATTTGGAACCGGGCGAGCTTTGCGGGGGGCCGCCCCAGGGCGGGATCGATTTCATTGCGGCCGTTTGTCCCGAATGCGGCTGGGATTTGGAGGGCGGCAGGACCTCGGCGGCGCTGGTCTGCGGCGGCTGTCGCAGGGTGTGGCAGCCGGGCGCAGCGGGTCTGGAAAGCGTCGCCTGCGCCCACGCGGCCGGTGCGGCGGACGGCCGGCATCTGCCTTTCTGGCGGATCGCGGCCGATATCCGGGGAATCGCGCCGCCGCTCGCAGAGGCCCTGGGCGCTTTGCCGGAGGGGTCCGGCGGCCCCGCCGACGGGGGTTACCGACTGCGGTTCTGGGTGCCGGCCTTCAAACTCCCCCCGAAAAACTTCCTGCGCCTGGCCGGCCAGCTGACCTTCGCCGCGGCCCGGGAAAAGCTGTCGGCCGGGGCGCCCGCCGGGAACCGTCACCCGGTGACCCTGCCCGCCGGCGAGGCCGTTGAAAGCCTCCCGATCCACCTGGCCAGCCGTCTGGTCGGGTTGCCGGGGCAAACGGCGCCGTGGCCGCCGCAGGTGCGGGTTTCGACCGCTGACCCCCTGCTGGTCTACCTGCCCTTCAACCAAACCGCCCATGACCTGGTGCACCCCTCCGGCCGGATCGCCGTCAACCGCCAGACCCTGACCCACTCGGACGCCCTCTGAGGTGGGGGCATCCGTGCACCCCCATCATCCGCGGGCACCAATCACCGGGGGCCCCTCCAGGTCGTAGCCCTCGCGGCGCAGGTCCTCGGCGATTTGAACCACGTGCGCGGGTCCCCGGGTTTCAAGCTCCAGCTCCACGCGCGTGACGAAAATGGGGAGATCGCGGGCGCTGCGGTCGTGGCGGATGTGCAGCACATTGGCCTGCAGCCGCGAAACGGCGGCCAGAAGGCGGGCCAGCGACCCCGGGACATCCTTGAGCCGCACACAAAGCCGCATGACCCGGCCATGCTTGATCAGCCCCTGGGCGATGATGCGCCCCAAAAGGGGGCTGTCGAGGTTGCCGCCGCTGATCACCAGGACCACCCGGCTGCCCTTGGGCGGACGGACGACGCCGCCCAGGAGAGCCGCCAGGGGAACGGCCCCGGCGCCTTCGGCCAGGGTCTTTTTCATTTCCAGCAGCATCAGGATGGCCGCGGCGATGTGCTCCTCGGCCACCAGCACCACCGCCTCCAGCCCCCGGCGCATGATGCCGAAGGTCAACTCGCCGACCTCCTTGACGTTGATCCCGTCGGCGATGGAGGGGCTCGCCGGGACGCGCACCACCCGGTCCTGGCGCCAGGCTTCGAAGGCCGACGGGCAGGCGGCGGCCTGAACCCCGAGGATGCCGGTTTGGGGCCGCAGGGCGGCGGCCACCGCGACGATTCCGGCGATCAAGCCGCCGCCGCCGACCGGTGCCAGGATCAGGTCGGGGTCCGGCAGGTCCTCAAAAATTTCAAGCGCCAGGGTGCCCTGGCCGGTGATCACCTCGGCGTCGTTGAAGGGGTGGACAAAGGTCCGCCCCTGGTCCGCCAGCTCCCGGGCGCGTTCGAGGCAGGCTTCGATGGTCTCGCCGTGGATGACCACCTCGCCCCCGTAGGCCCGGGTGGCCTCCTGCTTGGTGATGCTGGCCCACTCGGGCATCACGATGGTGGCCGGCACACCCGCCAGCCGGGCGGCCAGGGCCACCCCCTGGGCGTGATTGCCCGCCGAGGCGGCCACCACCCCCTCGGGGCCGATCCGGTCCCGGCGGGCCATCAGCTTGTAGGTGGCGCCGCGAATTTTGAAGGACCCGGTTTTCTGGAGGTTCTCCAGCTTGAGATAGACCGCGCTGTCGAACTTGCGGCTGAGGGAGGGCGAATACACCAGGGGGGTGCGGATGATGCGGTCCCCGATGAGGGCTGCGGCCTTTCGGATGGATTCCAGGGGCAGCATCATGGCAAGCCTTTTCAGAGCCAGGCCAGCAGATCGGCCGGGCGGCGCACCAGCATCCGGGCTCCGCCGGCGATCAGCTCCGGGGCGGCGCGAAACCCCCAGAGCACACCCAGTGCGAACATCCCGGCGCTGCGGGCGGTCTGCATGTCGATGGCGGTGTCGCCGAGATAGAGAACGCGCGCCGGCGGGATCCCCAGCCGATCGGCGATCGCCAGCGCGGCGCTGGGGTCCGGCTTTTTGGGCACCCCGTCACGGGCGCCGCGAACCAGGGCAAATGGCCACGCCGCCAGACGCTGGGAGACCATCAGACGCGCCGGCGCCTGGGGCTTGTTGGTCAAAATCGCCATTTTCAGCCCACGGGTGGTGAGCCGCTCCAGGAGCTCCGGGATCCCCTCGTAGGGGTGGGCCATTCGGGCGCCGTGGTCCAGAAAAGCGGCCGAGATCTCAGCCGCGCAGGCTGCCACGGTCTCCGGGTCGCGGTGACTTTCGGGCAGCGCCCGCCGGGCCAGGGCCTCAACCCCGTCGCCGACGAATTGCCGATAGGCCGCCAGCGGGTGGGCGGGGTGCCCCCGGCGGCGCAGCACGGCATTGCTGCAATCGGCGATATCCGCGAGGGTGTCGAGCAGCGTGCCGTCCAGATCGAAAAGCACCGCCTTGAAATCCACTTTGACCTGTCCTCGGAAAACGGCCGCCCGATGGTCGGCCGGCCCGCTTGGGGCTGCCTGGCGGTTTTGGTGCCCAATTTGATTTTGACAGGCGATGGCCCCCCGGCTATAATCCCTTTTTTCGGAGCCAAGCCGATCGCCAACCTGCCGCCTCAGGGCCCCTTCGGGGTTGGAATTGGAAAAAGACCATGAGCGAGAGCCGAAAGTATCGTTTGATCACCCGCAGCGACATGGACGGCCTGGTCTGCGCCACGCTGATCCGGTATCTGGGGCTGGCGGGCGAGATCCTTTTCGCCCACCCCAAGGACATGCAGGACCGCAAGATAGCGGTCGGGCCCAACGACATCATCACCAACCTGCCCTACGTGCCCGGGGCCCATCTCTGTATCGACCACCATCTTTCGGAAACCCTGCGCAGCCCCAAGCGCTGCGATCACGTGATCGACCCCCAGGCGCCGTCCGCCGCCCGCGTGGTCTTCAACCATTTCGGGGGCTTCCAACGCTTCCCGAAATCCTTCGAGGCCATGATGGCCGCCGTGGACCGGGCCGACTCGGGAAGCTTCACCCTGGAGGAGGTGCTGCACCCCCGGGGGTGGGCGCTGCTGAGCTTCATCATGGACGGGCGCACCGGCCTGGGCCGTTTCAAGGATTTCAGGATCTCCCATGACCAGCTGATGCGGGATTTGATCGGCTATTGCGGCCGCCTGCCCATCGAGGAAATCATGCAGCTGCCCGACGTGCGCGAGCGGGTGGAAATCTATTTCAGCTACGAAGCGCCTTTCAAGGCCCAACTGCAGGACCACGCGCGGGTTGTCAAAAACCTGGTGCTCCTGGACCTGCGGCGGGTGGAGCCCATCTATCCGGGCAACCGCTTCCTGCTCTACGCCCTTTACCCCCGGTGCAACATCTCCATCCGCGCCATCACCGCCCCGGCGGCGGGCAAAACCGTGTTTGCGGTGGGCAAGTCGATCTTCAACCGGACCGCCAAAACCAACGTCGGGGCCCTGATGCTGAATTACGGCGGTGGCGGCCACGAAGCGGTGGGCACCTGCCAGGTGGAGGACCGGCGCGCCGAGGCGGTGCTGCAGGAGTTGACCGCGGTGATCACCCGCGACGGCTGAGCCCCCCGGGCGCTTGCAGGCACCTAAGGGTCTCGGCAAGAAATTGCACATCTTGCTTGTCTTTTGGCCCGTCACCGGCGTTACATTCGCCGGCACATATCCCGATATGCGCCGGCGAATGTGCCTGGGTGACGAACCAAGATCCGGCGCCA
>JASFIY010000225.1:0-4774 GCA_050122415.1 Desulfobacteraceae bacterium | reverse complement strand
GGCCTATTGCCAGGAGGCCAAAGAAGCGTATGCCGGCGCAGCCCAGTATTTCGATCAGATCCTTCAGAGCGACCGCTTTTTAATGCAAGACGACGCCCTTTTCGGTCTGGCGCGGGTGTATGAAGGGATGGGGGAAAAGGAAAAGCGCCTGGCGATGCTGGACCGGCTTGTCGCCGACCACAAGGATTCGATTTATCATGCCGTGGCGCGCGAAACGGCTGCCGGCTTGAACTGAGGGCGGCGATGCAAATCTTCGGCGGGTGCCGCGTTCTGCCGCTGTGGGGGGCGCGGCGCGATGCCGGCCGGTCGCCGGTTACTCCCTGGTTTTGGCCTCCAACCCCAGTTTTTTGATTTTCATATTCAATCCGCTTTTTCCGATTCCCAGCAATTCCGCCGCGTGGGCCTGAACATTGCCGGTTATTTTCAGCGCCCGCAGGATCATCTTTTTTTCGATCAGCGTCAGGGTCTCGTTGAGTTTGGCGTTTGCCGGGATGCCGTCCAGATACATGGTGGTGGTCAAGTTGTCCTTGAAATCTTGGGGCAGATCGGCTTCGCGAATGACGTCGGCGGGACACAAGATCATCGCCCGCTCGATCACGTTCTCCAGTTGGCGCACGTTGCCCGGCCAACTGTAGTCATAAAAAAGCCGCTCCACTTTGGGATCCAAGCCTGTAATGGGGACGTCGGCCTTGCGTTCGCCGGCGTACTTGTGGATAAAGTGGTCCACCAGCAGCCGGAGGTCCTCCTGGCGTTTGCGCAGCGGGGGCAGGGCGATGTGGACGACATTGAGGCGGTAAAAGAGATCCTCGCGAAAGCGCCCGGCTTTGACCTCTTTTTCCAATTCCTTGTTGGTTGCAGCGATCAGGCGAATATCCACCGCAATCGGTTTGACCCCCCCCACCCGTTCAAAGACCTTCTCTTGCAGGACCCGCAGCAGCTTGACCTGCAGATTCGGGGATAGTTCTCCGATTTCATCCAGGAACAGGGTGCCTGTGTCGGCCAGTTCAAAACGCCCCTTCTTCATCGAAACCGCGCCGGTAAAGGCCCCTTTCTCGTGTCCGAAGAGTTCGCTTTCCATCAGGCTTTCGGTCAGGGCCGAGCAGTTGACCGCGATAAAAGGCTTTTTGGCGCGGGGGCTGTTGTAGTGGATCGATTTGGCCACCAGCTCTTTACCGGTCCCGCTTTCGCCTTCGATCAGGACCGTCGCCGTGGCCTGGGCCACCTTTTGGATCAACTGGAAAACATCCCGCATCACCTTGCTTTTGCCGATAATGTTGCCGAAGCGGTACTGGGATTCAAAAGCGCTTCGAAGCTGGCGGTTTTCCTTCATCACCCGATACATGGCCACCGCCTTCTTCACGTGCAGCACCATGCGCTCATTGTCAAAGGGCTTCTGGAGGTAGGTGTAGGCGCCCTTCTGCATGGCCTCCACCGCTTTTTCCACCGTGCCGTGGGCCGTCATCATGATCACCGGTAGGTCGGCATCGATCGCCTTGACCCGCTCCAGCAGCGCGATGCCATCCATGGTGGGCATTTTCATGTCCGTCAGCACCAGGTCCACATCCGAATTTTCCAGCGTGCTCAGCGCTTTCTCCGCACTGCCGGCCGTCAGGGTTTCAAAACCCTCTTCACCCAGAACGGTGCTGAGAATGGTCAGATAATTTTTTTCATCATCAACGACCAGAATGGTTTCCATCGGCGGATCACACCTTGTCGTTTTGTTGGTTGCTGGCGTTGCGGTCTCGGAAGTCGGCACGCCCATCGGATGGGCATTCACTTACTGCTTGGGGGGGCGGTGTCACGCAGGCCGCAGGGGAAGGGCCACCGTGACCCGCGTGCCGCCCTCGGCCCGATTGCCGATCCAGATTTGGCCGTGGTGGGATTCGATGATGTTCTTGACGATTCCCAAACCCAGGCCGGTACCCATCTCCTTGGTGGTGAAAAACGGGTTCCAGATCTTTTCCTTGACCTCACCCGGAATGCCCGTGCCGTTGTCGTCGAAATGGAGCAGGACCTGCTCGCTGCCCATTTCGGTTGTGACCCCCAGCCGGCCCCCATCGGGCATGGCCTGCATCGCGTTGATCAGAATGTTGAGAAAAGCCTGGTAGAGCATGTCGGCGTCTGCAAGGACCTCGGGCAGGCGGGGGTCATAGCGCTTCTCCACCGTATAGCCCTTCTCTTTCAGCTGCCCATCCAGAAACGCCAGATTTTTCTCGAGAATATCCTCCACCCGGAAGGACTATTTTTTGGGCTCCTTGGGCTTGGCATAGTTGAGAAAGTCGGTGATGATGTCGTTTAGTCTGCCGGCTTCCTCGACGATGATGTCCGGGATCCGATTTTCGGGGTCGAGCTGCGCCATTTTTTTCTGCAGGTGTTCGGCGGAACTTCGAATGATCCCCAGGGGGTTGCGGATTTCATGGGAAATACCGGCGGTCAATTTGCCCAGCGACGACAGGTGCTCCGCCCGGCTCAGTTCCTCCTTCAAGCGCAGCCGCTCCCGGGATCGGCTCTCGATGATGGCCTCGCCCCGCTTGACGACAAAAAGCAGCGACAAAAACAAAACGCCCATCACCACCGCCGAGGATAGGATGACACCCATTTGAAACCTGAAAAAGGTCCGGTACTCGTCGGAAAGGTCTTGGACGATCTCCACCACCCCCAGGATCGGCCCCGAAATTCGGGAGAGCGGTTTTTCGGCCCGCAGCGCGGCATAGGTGATGATTTTGCTCTCTTTGGGTATCCCGAGGAAAATCTCCAGAAAATTCCCCCGCTGCACCAATCGGGAAGTGGGGCGGCCCTCCAGGGCATAACGGTACTCCGGCCCCCCAAGGTCCTTTTTGCCGATCAGATCGTTGTCATAACTATAGGAGACGATGTTGTTTTTGTCAAAAATATTAACGTTTTCGACCTTGAAGCTGTGAAAGGTGCTGCGCACGACCTTGTCCATCCGCTCAAACTGCTCGGGGTTTCGCAGTTGGATTTTGCCGTATTTGAGGACCACCGGTATCACGAATTGCAAAAAGACCTGGTGGTTGAGGTTTTCCACCAGCGCAAGGGCGTATTCTTCACTCTTCTGGCGCTGATTGGCGCGCGCCCAATGGGTGTTCAGGGCCGCCATGACCAGGGTTCCGAGGAATATCGCGATCAGGCTGGAGAAAGTGAAGTATTTGACTAGCCTGAACGGTTTTGTTCTTTCTTCAAAGGCCGGGGATTTCATAACCTTCCCACTTCATTTTCGATTGTTTCCAAGAGAGCCTCATCTAAGGTAAGGGTTTTCGATAGTCAAAGGCAAGCAAATTCTGTGACCTGCTGCGGATCTTGAAGCCCGCCGGCGGTTTTATTCCCGCCCGACCCGGCTGCCCCGGGCCTTTCAAACGCCTTCCCCCCAAAAGCGCCGCCCATCGGCTGCCCCGTCCTTCTCATAAAATGGATATGCCACACGATGTGGTGCGGCCAAGCGATCTGCAGGGCAAGATGATGTGGCCGCGGGGCTCGCCGGCCTTGATTTCGGAAATGCTAACTAGCCGGGAAAGTTATGTTAAAGTTTGCGATTGGCGTCTCCGATAACCTTAGTACCAGAAAAAAACCGCACTGTTTGGCCGCGATTTGACCGGTGACGACAACGACAGGCAGCGGCGCTTTTAGGCGCGCGACGTTTTCTATCAGCCTTGGCACGCGAGGCTGTTTCAATCAATTCACGCTCTGGAACGCAAAGAATGCAAGAAACAGAAAACCTCGAAGCGGGCAAAAATTGCCTTAAGGAAATTCGCGAATCCCTCCTGATGAGTAAGTCCGAACTTGCCCGAACCGCCCATGTTTCACCGATCACCATCAGCCGTATTGAAAAGGGTATGGCCTGTAGAATGGAAACCAAGAGAAAGATCATCCTGGCCCTGGGTTTCAAACTCAAAGACAAAGACAAAATTTTTAGCGATTAAAAGAGAAAACTATGTTTTTCGGGAAAAAAGATCACCTTGTCGGCCTGGACATCGGCTCGAGATCCATCAAGGTAGCCGAGTTGGCGGAAACAAAAAAAGGTCCCAGTTTGAAAAAGTTCGGACTGATTGACCTTGCCCCGGGAGCCATTGAGGAAGGCCTCGTGCGGGACCCCAAAGCAGTAGCGGACAGCATTCGTGAGCTTTTCAAGCTCTACAATGTCAGCGAACAGAATGTGGCCATTTCCATCGGTGGCTACTCCGTGATCGTCAAAAAAATCTTCGTGCCTTCCATGACGGAGGAAAAGCTCCAGGAGACGATCCATCTTGAGGCCGAACAGTACATTCCCTTCGATATCAGTGATGTCAATCTCGATTTCCAGATCATCGGTGAAAGTGAGCACAACGCCAACCAGATGGCCGTGCTGCTGGTCGCCGCCAAAAAAGAAATGATCAACGACTACGTCCAGCTGGTTCAAATGGCCGGCCTCAACCCTTGCACCATCGACATCGATGCCTTCGCGCTGCAAAACATTTTCGAGATCAATCATCAGGACAATCCGGAAAGCGTGGCCCTCATCGATATTGGCGCAAGCAAGACCTCCCTGAATATCCTGAAAGGCAAGACCTCGGTTTTCATGCGGGATGTTTCCCTCGGGTGCGCCCAGATCAATCAAAAAATGGTATCGCTTTTGGGGTGTTCTTTCGAAGAGGCCGAACAGATCAAGCTCAGCGAGCAGCCCGAGGGTATTTCACCCGAGAACCTGCGGGAAATCACCTCCGCCATCGTATCCGACTGGTGCACTGAGATCAGACGGGCGCTCGATTTTTTCTATTCC
>JASFIY010000224.1:0-4775 GCA_050122415.1 Desulfobacteraceae bacterium | reverse complement strand
GTGATGATCCCCACCAAGCGTTCCCCCTCCTCCACCACCGGCAGATGACGGATATGCTTGTCGGCCATCATCTTCTGGGCGTCGAGAATCCGCGTCTGGGGGGTGGTGGTGAGGACTTGGCCGGTCATTGATTTGCTGACAAACATGATTTCCTCCAGTCTGGTGCGGGGACCGCGGGAATCGTCGCCGCCGGCAGGTTGCGACGGACCGCGTCCGTCCCCGAAGCGTTTCCGCCCGCCCAGGCCCCGGCGGGTTTCGGTGAATAGCGGCGCCCAGAGGTGCGCCCGCGGCGCCGCGCTTCAAAGCCGAGGCCCCAGGGCAGCGCGGCTTGGGGCCAGCAGCTCCGCAGGCCGCAGTCAGTCGATGCCCAGCAGGACCCGGACATGCCCGGCGATCAGTTCCGGCAGGCGTTTGAGGTTGTAGCCGCCCTCGAGGATCGAAATCAGCTTTCCGCCGCAGTGGCGTTCGGCAAGCCCCACGATGGTCTGGATGATCCAGGTGAACCCCTCGGTGGACACCCGCATGTCGGCCATTTCATCGTCGACGTGGGCGTCGAAACCGCTGGAGACCAGGATCACCTGCGGGGCGAATTTATCGAAGGCCGGCAGCAGATCCCGGGTGATCAGTTGCTTGTACTCCGCGTCCCCCTGGCCGGGCAGGACCGGCGTGTTCTTGGTGAAGCCGAAGCCCTCCCCGGAGCCCTGCTCGAACTCGCGCCCGGTGCCGGGAAAGGTGAACGAGGGGTGCTGGTGGATGGAGTAGTAGAAGACGGTCGGATCGGCTTCGAAGATGTGCTGGGTGCCGTTGCCGTGGTGCACGTCGAAATCGATGATGCCCACCCGCTGGACCCCCCATTCGTGCTGCAGGTAGCGGGCGGCGACGGCGATGTTGTTGAAGTAGCAAAACCCCATGCTCTTGGCGTGCTCCGCATGGTGGCCGGGGGGCCGCACGGCGCAGAAGGCGTTGTCGATATCACCGCGCATGATGAATGCGGCGGTGTCCAGGACCCCGCCCACGGCCAAAAGCGCCGTGTCGAAGCTGTCGCAGCACATCTGGTTGTCGGGATGCTCAAACTCCTTGCGACCGGCGATGCAGGCATCGTTGAAGCTGTCGATGTAAGCGGAGTCGTGAACCGTCTCGATCCAGCGGCGCTCCGCCGGGCTGCCCTGGATCAGCAGCAGCTTGTCCAGCAGACCGCCGTCTTTGAGACCCCTGAAGACCGCCACCAGCCGGTCGGCCGTCTCGGGGTGAAAGGGCCCGGTTTCGTGAAGCATGTAGCGTTGATCAAACAGCAGACCCGTTTTGCGCATCGCACCCACCGCCCTTTCCCCTGCACCGGCGCCCCCGCATTCACGGGAGAAACCTTGCAAAGAGGTCAAAAGCCGCCCGCACCGAGGGGCTGTCGTCGGGCATCTCGATGGTCGGCCGGCCGTTCAGGTCATATTCGTAGATGATTTCGTCTTCGGGGATGGTTCCCAGCAGCTCGGGGCCTTGGGCGGCGGCGATGATGTCCAAAACGGCCTGGGAGGGGGCCGCCTTGGCCTGGTTGAGCACCAGGTAGCTCTTGGCCACCCCGATGTTCAGATCCCGGGCCAGCTTGTCGATCCGCAGGGCGGCCTGCAGGCCGCGGCGCGAGGTGTCCGAGACGATCAGCAGCACGTCGACGTTCTTGGTGGTCAACCGGCTGATGTGCTCCATGCCGGCCTCGTTGTCCATCACGATGAAGGGGTAGTTTTCCGTCAGCCGTTCGAGAAAATTGGTCAGCAGCGAGTTGGCGGCGCAGTAACAGCCCGCGCCCTCCGGCTGCCCCATGACGATCAGGTCGAATCCGTCGCGCTCGACGATGGCTTCCTGCATGCGCATGGAGATGAAGATGTCCTTGGTCATCCCGGCGGGCACCTTGCCTTTTTTCATGTCTTCGCGGGCGTCGCCGAGGGTGTCGGGGACCGCGACGCCGAGCACCTCGTTAAAGTTCGCGTTGCAGTCCGCATCCACCGCCAGGACCGGGGTTTTTCCGTTCCGCAGCATGTATTTGATCAGCATGCCGGCAAGCGTCGTCTTTCCCGTGCCGCCTTTTCCGGCCAGCGCTATCGTAAAGGCCATGTTCCAATCGTTCCTTTCCAGGGGTCGCGTTGATGGCAAAATAAAAAGTTAAATTAGGGCAAACGGTTGTATCCGTCAAGTGAGATTTGGCTTCGCAGCCCGCCTCGGGAGCAATCTGCTTGCAATCAGCGGGGGTCTATGGTAACCGTTATTTCCTGGAGGCCCGCGGCCCGCCGCGCTTCATCCGGTTCAGGCCGTTCAACCCGTTGTCTATCAATCCGGATGATGCGGTCAATAGTCGAAAACCAGACGCAAGGGGGTTCCCATGGAGTTTGAACTAACCAAGGAACAACAGCAAATCCAAAAAGCGGTGCGGGATTTTGTCAAGGGCGAGTTCAAGAAAGACGTCATCCTGGAGCTTGAGGAAAAACACGAGTACCCGCTGAAAATGTGGAAAAAGGCCGCCGAGCTGGGATTCATCGGGATCCATTTCCCGGAACAATACTCGGGCCAGGGGATGGGCGTGATGGAAAACATCCTCGTCGCCGAGGAGCTCTGCCGGGGCGACTCCTCGGTGGGCGCCTGCCTGATGCTGGCCGATTTCGCCTCGGAAATCGTTCTGCACTTCGGCAGTGAATCCCAGAAGAAGACCTGGCTGCCCAAGGTGGCCGAAGGGGAGGTGCTCTCCTGCGGCGCCTTCACCGAACCGGACCACGGCTCCGACATCACCTTCATGGACACCAGCGCCGTGCGCGACGGGGACGAGTGGGTGATCAACGGCAGCAAGATCTTCATCACCAACGGGGGGCCGCTGGCGGGCTTTTACTCGGTTCTGTGCCAGACCAACCCCGATGCCCAACCCAGCCACCGGGGCATGAGCCTGATCCTGGTGGAGGCCGACCGCCCGGGGGTTTCCACCGCCAGCGTGGGGGTCAAGATGGGTATCCGGATGATGCACACCGCCGAGGTCACCTTCAAAGAGGTGCGGGTGCCGGCGGAAAACCTCATCGGCGAGGAAAACCGCGGGTTCTATCAGGTGCTGGAGTTTTTCGACGAAAGCCGGATCCTGATCGCCGCCCAGGGGCTCGGCACCGCCCAGGGGGCCTTTGACCGGGCGCTGGATTACGTCAAATCCCGCGAGCAGTTCGGCCGCAAAATCGCCAAGTTCCAGGTCACCCAGCACAAACTGGCCGACATGGCGACCAAGATCGAAATGGCGCGCCTGCTGACCTACAAGGCGGCCTGGAATTTCGACCAGGGCCGGATCGACCCCAAGCTGACCTCCATGGCCAAAATGGTGGCCGGCCGCACCGCGGTAGAGGTCGCCGACGAGGCCATTCAGCTCTTGGGCGGCTACGGCTACATGCTGGAGTACGAGGTGGAGCGCTACTACCGGGACGCCAAGATCTGCGAACTCTACGAAGGCACCAAGGAAATTCAGAAAAACACCATCGCCAGCGCGCTGGTGGGCAAGCTCAAATAACACCCGCCGCGGGGGGCGCCAGCCGGCGCAGCGTCGCCCCCCGCGGCAGCGCTGCGCCGGCCGCCCCGATCCCGCCAGCCCCGTTTGAACCGGACCCTGCCCCTCCGGCAAAACCGCCTGCAGCGGACCCGACCCCCCGCTGGCCCCGGGCACCCGTGCGACTATGCTGAGCATCCGCAAAATCGGCGTCATCGGCCGGACCTACCGCCACCTCAGCCGCTACCGCCAGATCCTGTCGATCCTCTTCAAATACGGCTTCGGCGACCTGGTCGAATCCCTCAAAATCGACCAGTACATCGAAATCGGGCTGCAGATGATCTCCCGCCGGCAGCGCCCGCGCAACGACAAGCTGACCCGCGCCGAGCGGGTTCGGATGGCGCTGGAGGAGCTGGGGCCGACCTACGTCAAGCTCGGCCAGACGCTCTCCACCCGGCCGGATTTGGTCCCGCTGGAGTTCACCGAGGAGCTGGCCAAGCTCCTGGACGAGGTGCCGCCCTGCAGTTTCGAAGCCATGCGCACGATCCTCGAGTGCGAGCTCAAACGCCCAACGGCCGAGGTCTTCTCGCGCTTCGACCCCCAGCCGCTGGCCTCGGCCTCCATCGGGCAGGTCCACCGCGCCCGGCGCCAGGACGGGGACGAGGTGGCCGTCAAGGTTCAACGGCCGGGGATCCGCAAGGTCATCGAGGTGGACCTGGAGATCATGCTGCACCTGGCCACCCTGATGGAGCGCCACATCGAGGAACTCGCCCTGCACCGGCCCGTCCGGATCGTCGAGGAGTTCGCCCGCACCGTCGAAAGGGAGCTGGACTACACCCTGGAGGCGACCCACATGGAGCGCATCGCCCAGCAGTTCCTGGACGACCCCCGGGTCTACATCCCGGCGGTCTACCGCGATGCCACCACCGAGCGCGTACTGACGATGGAGTATGTCTCCGGCATCAAGGTCTCGGATGTCGCCCAACTGAAGGCCGCCGGCCTGGATCCCAAGGTGATCACCGACCGCGGCGCGGATCTTTTCCTGCGTCAGGTCTTCGACTTTGGTTTTTTTCACGCCGACCCGCACCCCGGCAACATTCAGGTGCTGGCCGAAAATGTGATCTGTCTGCTGGATTTCGGCATGGTTGGCAGCGTCGACCGCCCCACGCGGGAGCTTTTCGTGGACCTGATCGACGCGGTCGTCCACCGCAACGAAGTCCTCGCCGCCCAGGCCATGCTGCGGCTCACCGAGTGGCAGGATGAGCCCGACACA
>JASFIY010000223.1:0-4777 GCA_050122415.1 Desulfobacteraceae bacterium | reverse complement strand
GCAACAAAAAGGGCATTGCCCCCGGCTGGCGGCAATGCCCTTTTTAATTTTGGTGTGGCCGGTCAGATCACCGTGACATTGACTGCGGCCGGTCCCTTCTGACCCTGCTCGATCTCGAAGGTCACGCGGTCGCCTTCATTCAAAGACCTGAAACCGCTTGCGTTGATGGCGGAATGATGAACGAATACGTCCGGACCGTTTTCCTGCTCGATGAAACCAAACCCCTTGCTGTCGTTAAACCACTTGACTACGCCTTCTGCCATGGTGACTTCCTCCTTGTTAAAAAAAATTCTCTCAGTTTCAGACTGCAGGTCGCCACTTTGGCAAATGGTTTTTTCACCTTCAGTAAGAAACCGGCCCGCGAAACCCGAGCCTTTACTTAGGCATTTTCAATACCATGTTTTAAAAAAAAAACAAGCGTATTTGAGAAAAAAAGTGCTTCGCCCTATTTTTTTTGGTTCACGGCCGCCAGTGGCGATTCAGCCAGCCGAGGGGCACAACGGGGCCGGCTGACGACCCGCGGCGTCTTGGCGGGCGTGGCCCCGGCCGTGCTGTTCTACCGCGGGGTGCGCTGGCGCTGGCGCGCCGGTGGGCGCGTGGCTGCAGCCCGGCCGGCGGATGTCGGCCGGCGCCTGGAAGTTTCTGCCCCAGCTGGCGACATCCAGGCGAAGGCGCCCGCGTGCGATCGCCCGGCCCGGCTTGCTCCCGGCTTTCGGCTGCGCGCCGGCTGCCGTTCGCCACGCCGCTCCTGGTCGCCTCTGGGCGGGGCGGCCGCCGCGTAGTTGAAATCGGTCAGGGTGCGGCGTTCGGTCCGGGAGCCGAGCACCCGGTCGATGGCCCGCACCATGTCCTGGTCGGCGTCGGTGATCAGGGTGAAGGCGTCGCCGCTGCGGGCCGCCCGGCCGGTCCGGCCGATGCGGTGGATGTAGGCCTCCGGGGTGTTGGGGATGTCGTAGTTGATGACGTGGGAGATCTGGCTGACGTCGATTCCCCGGGCGGCGATATCGGTGGCCACCAGGATCTGGAAGGTCCCGTCGCGGAAGCCGTTCAGGGCGGCCTGACGCCGGTTCTGGGAGAGGTTGCCCTGTAGCGAGGCCGAGCGGAAGCCGGCGCTGGAGAGCTTTTCGCCCAGGCGCTTGGCGCGGTGCTTGGTGCGGGTGAAGACCAGCACCGACCCGGTGGCCGTGTTCTCCAGGAGCTTGAGCAGCAGCGGGGTTTTCAGGTGTTCGCTGACCGGGTAGAGGGCGTGGCTGACGGTCTCCGCCGGGGCGGTGAGGCCCACCTGGACCGTGACCGGATTGCGCAGCACGTCCTTTGCCAGGTTCCGGATTTCAGAGGGCATGGTGGCCGAGAAGAGCAGCGTTTGGCGGTTGGCGGGAACATGCTGCAGGATCCGCCGGATGTCGGGGAAAAACCCCATGTCGAACATCTGGTCGGCCTCGTCCAGCACCAGCACCTCCAGCTGCGAGAGGTTCACCGTACGGCGGCCGATATGGTCCAGCAGGCGGCCGGGGCAGGCGACGACGATGTCGGCGCGTTTCAGAATCTCGATCTGGGGGTTGATCCCCACCCCGCCATAGACGGTGGCGCTCTTGAGGGCGGTCCCGCGTCCGAGGGTGTCGATGGCCTGGTGGATCTGTTCGGCCAGCTCGCGGGTGGGGGCGATGATCAGCGCCCGGACCCGGCCGCGGGAGCTTCCGCCGGCCAGCAGGCGGTTCAGGATCGGCAGCACGAATGCCGCCGTTTTGCCGGTGCCGGTCTGGGCCAGCCCCATGACGTCCCGGCCCTGCATGACCGGCGGGATCGCCTGGTTCTGGATCGGGGTCGGGTGGACATAGCCCGCCGCCGCAATGCCTGCCGCGACGGTGGGGTGGAGATTGAACGCGTTGAAATTAGAATTCATAAGTTCCTTTGGATGATGAAAAACAGTGGAGTAAAAAAAGCCCCGGAGCAATTCCGGGGCTTACGATGGCGTCGTGGGATTCCAGGAAGTGTGTCGAGGGGGGAGTGTGTCAGTGGTCGGATGATAAGGGGTCGCGCCGCCTTCGTCAAGCAAAATCTTTGAAATAATTGAAATCAGGTCGCGTTGGACTTCCCCCGCGCCCTCCTCAGGCGGCTTTGAGCTGCTCGGCGCGAATGTTGATCAGGTTGCCGGCCAGCATCACCACCGCACCCACCAGGACCAGGACATCCGGCTGCTCGCCGTAGACCGTCAGACCCACCAGGGCGATCAGCGGCAGACGCATGAAATCCATCGGCACCACCACCGTGGCGTCGGCCAGTTTCAGCGCCCGCGCCATGCAGTAGTGGGCCGTCAGGGCCGAGAGGCCCACCGCCAGAAGCCAGGGCCACATCCGTGGGGACGGGGTCACCCAGCCTGCCAGCGAGGGCACCAGCCCCAAGGGCAGCTGGATCGCCGTCATGTAGAAGATGATGGTCAGCGGCGGGTCGATCTGGGCCAGTTTGCGGGTCAGGGTGTGGGAGAGGGCATAGCCGAGTGCACCCCCCAGCACCGCCAGGGCGGCGGGCTGAAAAACCGCCCCCCCGGGCCGCAGAATGATCAGCATGCCGGCGATGCCCAAAGCGATGGCGGTCACCCGCGGGCGGCTCAGGCGCTCGCCCAGCAGGAGCGTCGCCAGGATCGCGGTCCAGACCGGCACGGTGAACTCGATGGCGAAGACTTCAGCCAACGACAGGGTGGCAAGGCCGTAAAACCAGCCGAACTGCCCCCCGAAATGGGCGAAGTTGCGGGCCGCATGCAGCCGGAAACACCCGGTCTGGAGTCGCCGCCAGCCGGTCGGCCGCAACAAGAGGCCGATCGCGGCCAGCCCGATCAGGCTGCGGAAAAAAAGAATCTGGAAGGTGTCCAGCTCCGCGGACAGCTCGCGGCCGCCGACGGCCATGGCCATGAAGGAGATCAGGGTGCCCGTCATCCAGAGGGTGGCGCAGATGATGGGGTGGCGCGGCCTGCGCCCGCTGGTGGCGCCGCGTCCGGCGGGGGCGGTTGCCGGGATCCCCTCGCGGGGTTGGGTTCGCGGCCGTATTTTCGGAAACGGTTCGCCTTTGGGATTCGGCATCTCATCCACGGCTGTTGAGAACCGTGATCTGATCGTTGAGCGTCCAGTAGTCGTAGACGTAGCCGATCAGGAAGAGCCCGCCGGTCAGCAGGTAGAGCAGGCCGCTGAGCCACTTGCCCATGTACATGCGGTGAACGCCGAAAATTCCCAGAAAGGTGAGCAGAATCCAGGCCAGGGTGTAGTCGATGGGCCCCTCCTGGAAGCGCAGGTCCGCCCGGCGATCCATGCCGGGGATCAGAAACAGGTCCACGATCCAGCCGATGAAGAGCAGCCCCAGGGTGAAGAAGTAGAGCGTGCCCGATATGGGTTTGCCGTAGTAAAAGCGGTGGGAACCGGTGAAGCCGAACAGCCAGAGGATGTAGCCGATGGTCTTGCGATGGGTATCTTCGGGCATGGGGCTCCTTTCATCTTTCAGAGTGCCGGTGGGCTGGCGTGCCGCTGATCTGCCGGCGGTTGGCGGTTGATGACCGGATGACTTCAAAAATAAAAGGTTGCGCCGCCGCTGTCAAATACCCAGCGCGCCGGGCGGGCGGCACCCCAACGGGCTGCATCAGAAGCGGCAGGTGGCTGGGATGTCCGCCCGCGCCTCGGCACTTCAGACGCAGTTCTTGATTCGCTCCGATTTTCAGCCTACCATAAGCCCTGCGCCGGCGCGCCGCCCGGGTGGGCCGCCGGGCAGGCTGCGGCCTTTGGCAACAATCCGATCACCGAAGAGGAGACCTGTCATGCCGGGGAAAAAAACGTTGCGATGGATCTGCGTTCTGGCGCTCGGAGGCCTGCTGAGCGCCTGTGCCGCCGGCGGCCCGGCGACCCGGCCAGCGGTGGACAACCCCAAGGAGTTGGTGGCGGACTTCGAAGGGGAGGTTGCCGGCGCCCGCGACCGTCAGGTCCAGATTCTGGCACCCGGCTGGTTCGAAAAAGCCGACCAGGCGCTGGCGGACGCGCGCCGGGGGCTGGAAGCGCAGGCGGCGGTCTCCAAGATCGCCGATTCCGTCGCCCGCGGTCGGGAGCATCTCGGCAAGGCCGAGGAGATGGCCG
This sequence comes from Desulfobacteraceae bacterium, assembly GCA_050122415.1. Classification (GTDB taxonomy): domain Bacteria; phylum Desulfobacterota; class Desulfobacteria; order Desulfobacterales; family JAABRJ01; genus JAABRJ01. The sequence continues at coordinate 662 of JASFIY010000223.1, read as the reverse complement.
CCGTGTCCCGGACGGCGCTGGCCGATCTGTTGCCCAGCCGCGAAGCCGCCCGCAAGGCCGGCGCCGCCCGGCTGGCGGCCTACGAGGACACCGAAGCGGATTTCCTGCGCTTGACGCGCGCCATCGAGCAAAACAACCTCGGGTATGCCATCAAGAACAAAGAGCGGGTCAAGGCGGCCTACCACGACCTGGAAATCGCGGCCATCAAGGGGGATGCGTTGGGAGGGGCGCGCGAGCTTCTCGGTCAGCTGGACGCCATGGCAGCCCGCAAACACGCCCCGCAAACCACCGCCCTGGCCTTCGAGAAATACCAGGAGGCCGATCGCTTCATCTCGCAGAACCCCTATGCCAGCCAGGAGATGAACCGGATGGCCCGGGACGCCCTCTTGCATGCCAACCGGGCGCTCCAGATCACCCGCCAGGCCCTGGCGTTCAAGGAGATGACCCCCGAAGCGGTGGCCCTCTGGGTCGAGGAGCTGCTGCAGCGCACCACCCGCCAGCTGTCGGCGCCCGACATGCGCGCCCGGAGCTTTCAAGTCCAAGAGGAGAACATCTTCAGCTCCATCCAGGCGCTGCAGGAGAACCGCGACTATCTCAGCGCCAAAACCGAGTCCCTCAAAAACGAGGTGGATGAGCTCAGCGCCCGGGTGATCAACCTCGAG
>JASFIY010000222.1:0-4780 GCA_050122415.1 Desulfobacteraceae bacterium | reverse complement strand
CGGACGCCGGCCGGGTGGTAGTTTTTGATGGGCCGGTCGCCGTGCTTCGGGGTCCGGACAAAGACCCCGGGCCGTCCCAGGAGTGCCTCGACCACCGCCCGGGTGTTGTTGACCGCCATCCCGCAGCCGAAGCACACCAGGGTCGGCAGCAGCAGCAGAATTTTCCAGGCGGGGGTCCGCAGCGCCCGCTCCGCCGTCCAGTAGAGAACCGAGGGGCCCGAAGCGCTTGCCAGCAAGAGCACGCCGAAAAGGGCGAAAACCGACGCCGGCAGACTCAGCCGCCCGCTGAAGATGATCAGCGGGGCCATCAGGGCCAGAAACACCATCAGCGGGTTGACCAGGTAATGGGTGAGGTGCATCCAGGCCTGGAATTTGGCGAAGGGCCGTGCGGGGGAGCGCAAAATCCGCGGCATCAGCTTGATGGCCGTCTGGATGGACCCCTTGGCCCAGCGGAACTGCTGGTTTTTGAAGGCGTTGATGTCGCCTGGAATTTCAGCCGGCGCCACCAGGTCCACCAGGTAGCGGCAGCGCCAGCCGGCCAGTTGAATCCGGTAGGACAGGTCCATGTCCTCGGTGAGCGTGTCGGCCTGCCAGTTGCCGCCGGCGATGATCGCCTCCTTGCGGAAGACCCCGGCGGTTCCGTTGAAATTCAGAAACAGGCCGCAGCCGGAGCGCGCGGACTGCTCGATCATGAAATGGCCGTTGACGCCCACGGCCTGCAGCCGCGTCAGCAGGCTCTGGCGCCGGTTGAGGTGCCCCCAGCGGGCCTGGACCATTCCCAAGGCGGGGTCCGTCGTGAAAAAAGGCACCGCGCGCAGCAGAAAATCCGGTGGCGGCACGAAGTCGGCGTCAAAGATGGCGGTCAGCTCCCCCCGGCAGCGGGCCAGCCCCTCCCGCAGCGCGCCGGCCTTGAACCCCTCCCGGGTGGCGCGCGTCAGGTGGACGATGTCGATCCCGCGGGACCGCAGCTCGGCGACCTTGCGTGCCACCAACTGCCGGGTGTCGTCGGTGGAGTCGTCCAGCACCTGGATCTCGTGACGCCCGGGAGGATAGTGCATGCCGGCGACGGCCGCGATCAGGCGTTCGACGACGTTGCGTTCATTGAAAATCGGCAGCTGGGTGGTGACCACCGGCAGGCCTTCGGCGGCCGCTGCGCATCCCGCCGCGGGGTCCCGGCCCCCGTAGAAGGCGGCCAGCAATTGGGCGTCCTCCCGTCGCCGGCGATCGGCGGCGCGCCGGAAAAGAGCCGTCATGATGTGGCAGTTGATGCCGTAGACGGTGAGCATCACCGCGGTCACACAGTAAAGCGCAACCAGCAGCGTCATGGCGACTCCTCGTTTGGCAGGGCGGTGCCGGGGCCGGCCCGCCGGGCATTGGAAACGGGGGCCGCGGCGGGGTCGGCGACAGCCTCGGCGCTCACCTCAGTGGCCGCCGCAGCCGCAGCCGCAATCGCCGCCGCAGGCGCTGCGCCGGGCCAGCTGCCGGATGACCTCGCGCTGGTCGGCCGGCTCCACGGCAACCACCGTCACCCGCAGGAAGAGATCGGCGGCCCGGGCGGGCAGCAGGATCCCCGGCAGCGGCAGGTGCTCGAAGGCGGCCTGCAGCCCGCCGGGGTCCAGGCGCAGGCTGATCTGTTCGCCGACCCGGCGATCGGCCAGAGCGCGCTCGAAAGGCACCAGGCCTTCGGCCCCGAGGCCGAAGATAAACTCGTAGGCGATCGGCTGGGGGGTCAGCGCCACGCTCTCGGCAGTCGTGCCGGCCTCCAGGGCGAGCTTGACCTGCTGAAGCGGGCCGATGGTTTGGGGGGGCGCGGGCATGGATACCTCCAGGGCATGACCCACCGGATACTGCCGGTCCTGACGACCGCAGGGCGGGGGTATGCGGATTTATGTGGGTTCGGAAATTTGGGCGCGCCCCAAGGTGCGGGGCGCATTGCGCCCTTCATAGCATATTTGAGACCTCTTCAAAAGTGGCAGATCCGATCCATCGCCTTCCGGAGCCGGTTGCGGTTGGGGCCGATGGCGTCTCACCTGTATTGGGTCAATTCTGTTACAAACCGTTTCTTGAAACACCTGGGCCCGCCGGCAAACATGCCGGCCGGGGCTTTTTGACCGCCCTCCGGGGCGCTCCGCCGGCCGGGGCTGTCTCAACCCGCAGCGGGCGCCCGCCGTCCCCCGCCACAACACAACAGGTTGATTTGGTTGTTTTTTACCCGCAATCAAAAAAAGTTTTGACCCTGGCACAAATCTTGGTAAATTGGGCAGGACATTCACCCGAACGATCACCCCGAGAAAGGAGTTTGAGATGAGCCAGACCGAACAGAATCTGATGGATGCCTTTGCAGGTGAGTCCCAGGCCAACCGCCGCTACCTGGCCTTCGCCAAGCAAGCCGACAAAGACGGCCTGCCCCAGGTCGCCAAGCTCTTCCGGGCTGCAGCCGAGGCCGAAACCGTGCATGCCCACACGCACCTGAAAACCCTGGGCGCCATCAAGTCCACCGCTGAAAACCTGAAAGAGGCGATTGCCGGCGAAACCCACGAATTCAAGAGCATGTACCCCGACATGATCGCCGCGGCCGAAGCCGAGGGCAACAAGGCCGCCGTGCGCACCTTCACCTATGCCAATGAAGTCGAGAAGGTGCATGCGGAACTCTACCAGAAGGCCCTCGAGTCCCTGGAAAAGCCCTCGGAGGTGGAGTGCTACTACGTCTGCTCGGTGTGCGGCTTCACCTGTGAAAACGAGCCTCCCGATGTCTGCCCGGTGTGCAAGGCCGCCAAAAAGGCGTTTTTCCGGGTGGACTGAAGCTGCAACCCTCAACCAGCGGTCGGGGTCCAGGGATTGCAGTGGATTCCGGCCGCGGGAGTGGTCCCCATGGCCGATTCCAAGTGCCCCATCTGCGGATCCAACCGCTTCTACGTCAAAGACCCGGAAGATGAATTTGAGTGCTACGAATTCGAATGCCACGGCGGCGAGATCTGTTTCGACCCGGCCCTGCCCGCCTCCGCGGCCCCGCAAATTCAACCCCGGACGGAAACCTTCTGCAACACCTGTGCGTGGCACGGTGCCTTTGAACACTTAATCCAAGAGGAGGATGCACCATGAGCAAATGGGAATGCCCCTGCGGGTATGTCTACGACCCCGCCGACGGGGACCATGAAAACAATATCCCCCCGGGGACCGCTTTCGAAGATCTGCCCGAGAGTTGGGTCTGCCCCAAATGCGGCGCGGAGAAGGAGTTTTTCGAGAAGCTCAGCTAACACGACCGCCGGCGCCGGTGGGGGTCAGACCCCCACCGTTCGCCTTATTCCGGTTCGGCCGCCGCCGCGGGTTTGCGCGGCGGCCGATTGCGCCACCACCCGCCCGTGCTCCAGCAGGACCACCCCCAGCGCAGCCACTTCAGCAGACTGAACGCCAGCCACAACGACCACAGCAGCATCAGGAGGCGATAGACCCACAGGGGCAGCGACAGGACCCAGGCCTCCGGCATCCGGGCGCCGATGCGGTCCTGATACCAGTTGAGCTCGAACATGCTGGAAGAGTTGCCGGCGACCTGCATTGCCGGAATCCCCAGCAGGCCGTTTTGAACCGCCAGGTAGAGGCCGCCCAGGGCCAACACGGTCCAGCCGGCCACCCCCAGCTGCAGGCCGTTGAAGGCTGCCCAGCCGGCCGGGGGGGCCATTTTTCCCCGGATGCCGAGGGCCATCAGCCAGCCGGCAACGGTGATGGCCACCGGCACCGGCACCTGGGTCAAACCGATGAACAGCAGGACCCAGTCGCGGGTTTTGAGCGGCGTCAGGCGCAAGCGCCCCAAGCCGATGGCCAGCAGCACCACCACGACCAGATAGCTCCAGAAGAGGACCGCCGGCCCCAGGCGCGGCCCGGCGGCCCAGAGCAGCCAGCGGTTGTGCGGCAGGTGGACCGTGACCGTGGCGTTGACGGCCGCATCGCCGACAGCCACGGCCGGAGTGCGCTGCAGCAGGCGCGCAGCGGCCTCCTGGTGCCAGGCCACGCTCACCGTTTGGGCCCCCGGCCGCAGGGGCACGCGCAGCCTGCCACCGACTGCCGCCAGCGGCAGGCTGCGGCCGTCGATGCTGACCTGCTGCAGCTCGGCGGTTTGGGGCAGCTCCAGCGCATGCTGCCCGCCGCGGCTGGATCGGAGCTGGACCACCAGCTGGGCGCGCTCCAGGCGCTCCCCCGGGGTCCACTCCAGCCGGACGGCATCCAGCGTCACCTGGCGGCCGGCCACCGGCTGCGGCCGGGAAATGGCGATCAGCACCTCTTCGCCGGGCCATGGGCGCCACTTGGGGCGCCACTGGCCTTCCGCGTCCTGGTGGTGGAGTGCGGCAATCCCCTTGAGGCGGCAGTCCCAGATCGGCCCGGCGTCCAGGATCCAGGTTTCCGACCAGGGCACCCCCACCGCTGCCGTGAGACGGATCTGGGCCGAGACGGGCAGTTCGGCTGTAAAGGTCAGGCTCCGGCTGCCGGCGGGCAGGAGGATCTGGGCGACGCCGTTTTCCACCGCGATTCCCGGGGTCACCACCGCCTCCCCCGGAATCAGGGGCAGACTCAGGCTGACCGGAAACTCGGGTGCCGTGAGACGTTCCACCGTGGTCAGCACCTGCCAGCTCAGCCCCAGGCGCAGCTCCCGGGTGACGTGCAGAAATGGCGGCAGGAAGCGCTCCGCCGCCCCCTGGGCGGTCTCCGGCTGGGGGCACTCGCGCACCAGTTGCAGACCGCCTTCCACCCGGCCGTCCTTGCCCAACCCGCGCACCGACCAGCC
>JASFIY010000221.1:0-4829 GCA_050122415.1 Desulfobacteraceae bacterium | reverse complement strand
CTCCAGCGCGCCGTCGCCGGTGAGAAAACGGGCATACTGGGGGAAGGCGGTGTGGTAGGTGCCGCTGATGGGCAGCTTCAGGATGCGGGCGATGGCCAAGGCGGCCAACCCCACCGGCCCCGGCGTGGCGCTGTGGATCTGATCGAAGCGGCTCTCGTAGCAGTAGGCCAGCAGGTCCAGAAAGGGCGGCAGGTGGAGCTTCTGCTGGGGGTATTCGGGCAGATCGTAAACCCTCACCGGCTGGAAATTGCGGACGCCCTCGTTGAGCCCGTGCTGCCCCTGGTCGCAGGTGATGACCGTCAGGGGTTTGCCCTGAAGACGGGCCGTGGCCACCTGTTGCTGCAGGGTGAGTGCGACGCCGTTGACGTCGTAGAACGTATCGGTGAAGTGGGCCACCGCTTTTTCTTGGCTGGCCGCGGCCGGGTGCCCGGAGGGCAGCGCAAAGCGCCTCTCCACCGCCTTGCCCAGGCAACCATCCTTGGTGAAATGGGCGTAGGCCAGAAAGTAGGGCGCCATCAGGGTGTAGAGGCCGCCGGCGGAGCCCAGGGTTTGAAAGATGCGAAACAGATTGGCCCCTGCCAGGTGGTTCAGGAGGTGATCGGCGGACTGGCAGACCAGGGCGTTGGACACCTGATTGACGAAACGCTGCCAGGTTGCCTCCAAGGGGCGCGCTTGCTCGGCATCCGGCGCCGGCAGGAGCAGCAGATCCGGGTCTTTCTGCAGCAGGCGGAGGGTTTCGGTCTTGATCTGAGCCACCAGGGAGGGGGCGCCGGCCGCCGGTGTTTTGGGCCGCCGCCGGTACTGCCAGAAATAGTAGATGCGGGAGACCAAACCCCCGCTCTGGGGTAAAGTGGGGTCGAGGACCTGGTCGAGAAAGTGGATCAGAAGGTCCTTGTGGGCATAACGGCCGAGGTTGAAGCGCTTTTTGTAGTACTGGTAGGCGATGCCATACAGGTTGTGGGCCATGGTGGCGGGGGTCGCGGGCACCCCATGCACCTGGGCCCGATGGTTTTCGACCCCCGCCAAAAAGGCTGAAACCGAATCCGCCCCGTCCACCGCGGTGAAGGTTCGGGCGATATTGAGGCCGCTGTGATCGTCGGAACCTCCCACTAAGTTTTTGCGCCAGGGCTCCGGTCCGGTGGCCTTGAACCCATGGCGCTCCTCCAGGCGGGTCATCTCGGCCATCGTCAGACCGCCCAGGACCCGCCTGATGATCGTGTTGAGGTGCGGACTGCGGGCGCCGTTGAGTTCGAAGTTCCGGAAGAGCAGCAGCAGCCGTTCGAAATGGGACAGACGCAATCTGTCATTCACCGCATACAGCGGGTGGGCAATGGCGTGGCAGATCTTGGACTGGTCGAGATAGGCCACCAGTTCGTAGAGGTTGGCGCGCAACTTCTGGCATTCCCGGTGCTGGTCCTCCGAGATGGCGAAGGCCAGCACGTGCACCTTGCAGCGGTCCTCGGGAAAGTAAGCCGTGATTTCCTCGCTCAGGAAGGTGTCCGGCAGATGGGCGATTTCCAGGGCCCCGTCGATGGTGTCGTGATCGGTGATGGTGACCAGCGACATCCCGCTTTGGCGCGCGCTGCGGTAAATTTGAAGGGGATCGGTGAAACTTTCCGGGCATCCGATTTTTTTGAGAAACCACTGGGAGGGGTGACGCGAAAAGCGAGAGTGAACGTGAAGATCGACGCGCATGTCAAGTTTCTCCTTTTGCCAGGGGTGCGGATCGAGGCGCCGGGGACCTCATTGGCCGCGGCCCCGGTAGAAGTGGCCGGCGCCCGGTGCGACGGGTTCGTCGCGCAGCGCCCGCAAGGCGTCCACTTGGAGATCGCAAACCGGCTGCAGCAGGGGGGGGTTCCCTCCATAGAGACGCTGGATGCAGGTGGCGGGTTCGATCGGGCTGCTTTTCAGGGTGTGGGGGTAGCGGGGGCGCGCCACGAGAGTCTTTCCGCTGAAGGTTTTGGTTGCGCGCAAGGTAACCGGGCGGCGGTTAGGCGGGAATTAGGGGCGGGTTAATAGTTGGTGAAAAAAAGCGGATTTAGAGTCTTCAGCCGCCGCCGGCGGCGGTTTTCAGCCGATTTTTAATGAAAACCAAACAAAGAGGGCTTAAAAAGACCCATGGGGCGATCATCCGGTCGCACCCCACCCGATGCGGTTTCCCGCAAACCTTTCAGCGTGGGAGGTGCCATGACCTTGCAGACCCGAAAGATTTTCGTTCTGGACACCAACGTCATCCTTCACGACAGTTCCTGCATCTATCAGTTCGAGGCGCACGATGTCGTGATTCCCATCACGGTTTTGGAGGAATTGGACCGGTTCAAACGGGGGAAGGAAATTATCAACTGCAATGCGCGTGAATTCGTGCGTGCCCTGGACACCCTGACCGGGGAAAAATTGTTCAACGGCGGGGTGGCCATTGGGCCGGGCCGCGGCAAGATCTCCATCTGCCTGGAGCAAGCGTTTCATCCGGACCTGCGCGACAGTTTTTCCGGCGCCAAGCCGGATCACCACATTCTCAACACCGCCTACCACCTCGCGGAAAAGCATCATTTTCAGGGGGTCTTCCTGGTTACCAAGGACGTCAACCTGCGCATGAAGGCCAAATCGGTGGGGCTGATGGCCGAGGACTACACCACCGACCGGGTGAGTGATATCGCCGAAATCTATAAGGGGCGCCGCACCGTCGAGGCCGTTCCAGGCGCCGTAATCGACCGGCTTTTCGAAGAGCCCTTCGATATCCAGCCGGACGCGGTTGCGGCACAGCCCGATTTTCTGGCCAACGAATTTTTAGTCTTGCGCAATGGCAGCAAATCCGCCCTGGGGATGTTCGACCGCACCACCGATAAAATCCGGCGGGTCGAAAACCGGGTCTGCTTCGGCATCAAGGGCCGCAATGTCGAGCAGTTCTTCGCCATGAACGCCCTTCTGGATCGCAATATTCCCCTGGTGACCCTCTCGGGCAAGGCCGGCACCGGCAAGACCCTACTGGCCTTGGCCGCCGCCCTGGAGAACAAGCGCCACTACCGCCAGATCCTGATCGCCCGGCCCACCGTTCCGCTGAGCAACCGCGATCTCGGCTACCTGCCGGGAGACATCAACTCCAAACTGGACCCCTACCTCCAGCCCCTGTTTGACAACCTCTCGGTCATCCAGAACCAGTTTCCCCCCGAAAATCCGCGCCACCGCGCTGTCAGGGAATATCTGGACGAGGAGAAAATCGTCATTACGCCGCTTTCCTACATCCGGGGCCGCAGCATCGTCAAGGCGTTCTTTATCGTCGATGAGGCCCAGAACCTCACCCCCCACGAAGTCAAAACGATCATCACCCGGGCTGGCGAAGGGACCAAGATCGTCTTCACCGGCGATATTTTTCAGATCGACCACCCCTATCTGGACAGCCAGACCAACGGGCTGAGCTATCTGATCGAAAAGATGAAGGGGCAGCCCCTCTATGCCCACATCACCCTGGAAAAAGGCGAGCGCTCGGAACTCTCCGAGCTGGCCAGCGGTCTGTTGTGATCTGCGCCCGAGGGCGGCGCGGCTTTCTTCGATCCTCCACTCTCCCTTGCTGGTCTGTTGACTTTGGGCGGATGGGGTCCAATTATTAGGTGCTAATACATCGTGGCGCGCGCCTTGGTGTTGCCGGCCACGGGAAAGGAGGACAGCATATGGCCTACACCTGCAAGAATTGTGGCGCCGTTGCGGACGCTCCGGGGCACCTCTGCAACCCCTGTGGGGACGCCTCCAAATGCAGTTTCTGTGGTGCGCCCCAGGTCGATCCCCGGCATGTCTGCAAAGACAAGCTGGCGGCGATGAAGTATGTCTGCGATGGCTGCGGTCGCGTGGCGATGGCGGCCGGGCATCTCTGCAAGCCCTCGCCCATTAAATAAACGTTCCCAATGGGGCGGCGCCGCGGCGCCGCCCGCTCCACCCCTTCGGTTTGAGGCCCGCATCAACGGGCTGCACCACCGGCGACTCAGGTGTGGTTGCGGCCTACCGGCCGCCGGGTATCCTTTAGAAGGGCGCGCCGGCGCTTGGACGCCAGCCGCTTGCGGCGGGCGGCGGCCGAAGGACGGGTCGGGCGTCGCGCCTTGGGCGTCACCGTCGCCCGGCGGATCAGCGCCACCAAACGCGCGACGGCGTCGGCGCGGTTCTGCTCCTGGGTTCGGAAGCGTCGGGCGTCGATGACCAGGACCCCGTCGCGCGAAACCCGCGATCCCCCGAGGACCGCCAGCCGCTCCCGCACCGCGGGCGGCAGGTCCTGGCAGGCCTGGAGGTCGAGGCGCAGTTGAACTGCGGTGGCCACCTTGTTGACGTTCTGGCCGCCGGGACCGGATGCGCCGGTAAACGTCATCTGCAGGCAGCTCTCACGGATGGAAAGCAGCGGGGTGATCTGAATCATAATAAAAATTCTGGCACGGATCGTTCGGCCAAGGCAACCTTTTTTACCGCAGCCCGCGGCCGCTCGGCCTCTTACCCCTTCTTCGAAAGGCGCGCACATGAAAATTTTGGGTATCGCGGGAAGCCCCCGCAAGGAAAAACAGTCGGGGGTTTACAAGCTGGTATCAACGGTCCTCGAAAACAGCGGCTGCGACGGGGAGCTGATTTCACTGCGGGGCAAGGCCATCGCCGGCTGCATCGCCTGCCTGGGCTGCGTCAAGGACAACATCTGCAAGGTCGAGGACGACGGCCGCTGGCTGCGCGATAAAATCGTCGCGGCCGACGCCTACGTCATCGGGGCGCCCAACTACTACTCGGGCCTCAACGCCCAGACCCACGCCTTTCTGGAGCGCTGGTTCCAGTTTCGTCATCAGGAGGGGGGCACCCTG
>JASFIY010000220.1:0-4838 GCA_050122415.1 Desulfobacteraceae bacterium | reverse complement strand
CGAATCCCAGCAGCACTACGAAAAAGGGGTTTCCCTTTTTCATCAGGGCCTGCGGCGGGAGGCCCAAATCGAATTCCTCACCGCCCTGCGTCAAAATCCCGACCACCGGCAAGCCCTCGCTTTTCTCAAAGAGCGCATCCACGGCGAACGCTTCCTTTCCCATCGGGTGGTGGCCGGCGACACCTTTGCGACCCTCGGCCAAAAGCTCTACGGTGATCCGCAGATGGGGCTCCTGATCGCCGCCCTGCTGGGGGTCGACCCCGCCGCCAAACCCGCTCCCGGCAGCACGCTGATACTGCCGAGAGTTGTCGAGGTCCCCAAGGCGCCGGTTCTCGACATCGACCAGGAGCTGGCCGCCGCCAGGAAGCTGCTCGCGGACGAAGAGTTTGCGGCGGCCGCAGCCTTGATGGACAAGGTCCTCCAGCAGGAGCCGGCCAACAGCGAGGCCCGCAGCCTCGCCGACCAGGCTTACTTCGAAAGCGGCAAACGTCTGCATCTCCAGCAGCGCTACCGCGAGGCCCGCGAGGCCTTCAAAAAGGTAAGCCCCGGTTACCGGGACACCGATGCCTTCCTGGCCGTCATTCGGCAGCAGCTCGAAAAGGAGGCCGAGACCCACTACCGCAGAGGCGTCAACCACTTTGTCAACGAGGATCTGGCCGAGGCGATCGCGGAGTGGCAGCAAACCCTGGTGTTGAACCCCGAACACCGGAAGGCCGCCCAAGACATTGAAAACGCCCGTGAGCTGCTAAAAAAACTCGAACAGGTGGGGCAGTCGCCGGTGGAGTAGGGGCGCGATCCGAGGCGTTCCAGCAGATGACTCACGGGGATCCTTGAACGAGACTCCCAAGGCCGGCCGGATCGAAAGTTATTTCTGAAAGCGATCCTTGATGATGCGGTAAAAAGTCGAAAACCAGACGGTTTCGAAAAAAGTTCAATTTGCGGCGCGCAAATCTCAGCGGCGTGAGGCGTAATTATCTGCGCCGCAGCGACTTCGAGATGCAGCGCAGCGCGGAAATTGGGCTTTTTGCGGAACCGTCATCCTTGGCGCCCCCTGCCTTTTGGACAGACTGAAAAGCCCGCGCGACGTGCGCCCCAGCGAGCCCTGCCTGATGCCCCCTTTTGCTCCGCAACCATCCCCCCCCGCTGGCGCCCCCGTGCTGGCGCTGCTATTGGGGGTCGTGGCGGTTTCCACCGGCGCCATTTTTGCCCGCCTGGCGGATGCCCCGGCATTGGTGACGGCCGCCTACCGGGTGGGATTGGCGAGCCTGGTGCTGGCGCCTCTTGCCTGCTGGCGGGGGAATGCCGAGCTGCGCGCCCTGTCGGCCCGCCACTGGCGGCTGGCGGTCCTCTCCGGGTTTTTCCTGGCGCTGCACTTCGCCACCTGGATCTCTTCGCTGGACTACACCTCGGTGGCCAACAGCGTGGTGCTGGTCAACACCAACCCCCTTTGGGTGGGGTTGCTGACCCCGCTGATCACCCGCGAGCCGATTCGCCGGGCCGCACTGGTCGGCATTCTGATCAGCGTGGTGGGCGGGGTGATCATCGGGTTGGGGGACTTTGCCAGCGGCGGCAGCGCTCTTTGGGGTGATTTCCTGGCCCTTTGCGGCAGTCTCTGCGCCGCGGTCTACCTGTTGCTCGGCCGCCGCCTGCGGCAGCGGCTCTCCCTGCTGGCCTATGTGTTCATCTGCTACGGCAGCGCCGCGGTTTTCCTGTGGCTGGCGGTGCTCGCCCTTGGGCTTCCGCTGGGCGGCTTCAGCAGCGGAACCTGGGGGGCCTTCTGGGCCATGGCGCTTTTCACCCAGCTGGTGGGGCACACCTGCTACAACTGGGCCCTGAAATGGTTCAGCGCCGGCCTGATCGCCGTCAGTCTGCTGGGGGAGCCGATCGGCAGCGCGCTCCTGGCCTATTTTCTTTTCCAGGAAGCCTTGACCTGGCCCAAAGTGGTGGGTGCCGGCCTGATTCTGTTGGCGATCTGCTGGGCGGCGGCCGCAGAAAAGTAGGGTTTGACAAAGAATCGGCGATGGACTAAGGGTCGCGGTAAGACATAATTCCACCAGGACGTGGAACTGTTTTGTCCGAGGCCCTGAACCGGGGGCGCGCTTAAAGACACTTCAGAATGATCACCGCGGGAGGATTACATGGCATACGAGCACATCATTTACACCGTCGAGGAAGGCATCGCCACCATTACCTTTAATCGTCCCAAGGCCTTGAATGCCCTCAACGTGGATCTTTTAAAAGAGCTTGCGGCCGCGCTGGATGCGATCGCAGCCGACGAAGACATCCGGGTCCTGGTGCTCACCGGTGCCGGGCAGAAGGCCTTCGTGGCCGGTGCCGACATCACGGAGCTGGCGACTTTCAACCCGCTGCAGGCCAAAATGTTCGCCCGGCGGGGGCAGGGCACCATCGGCAAGCTGCAGGCCCTGGACATTCCGGTGATCGCCGCCGTAAATGGCTATGCCCTGGGCGGCGGCAGTGAATTGGCGCTGGCCTGCGATTTTATCTATGCCTCCGAAAACGCCATGTTCGGTCTTCCGGAGATTACCCTGGGAATCATCCCGGGCTTCGGCGGCACCCAGCGCCTGCCGCGCCTGGTGGGCGTCAACAAGGCCAAGGAGATGATCTTCACCGGGAAAATGGTGCCCGCCGGCGAGGCCGCCGAAATCGGGCTGGTCAACAATGTGTGCGCACCCGAGGTTTTGATGGAAGAGGTTTTCAAGACCGCCAAGGCCATCGCCGCCAAGGGCAAGGTCGCCCTGCGGGCCGCCAAGCAGGCGATCAACAACGGTATCAACGCCGATCTGGCCACCGGCTGCGGCATCGAATTGGACGCCTTCGCCCTCTGCATGGCCAGCGAGGACGCCCGGGAGGGGACGGCCGCCTTCCTGGAAAAGCGCAAGCCCGTCTTCAAGGGCCGCCTGAGCGGCTAGATCTTTTTACTTGACACGGGTTTTTATTTATTTTAGCTAACTTCGAAATCACCCTTGCCATCAACAAACCGGAATTTTCGATGAATCGGTTTTTTCACTACTTTGGCTTTTTCGGCTTTTTTGGGGGCTTCCTCTTTAGGCGGTCTGCCCATGGCCCGGCAAGGTAGAGCGCTTCATAAATAGCGACCTTATAAAACCATGGGTGGACGGCAACCAGACACCCATGGTTTTTTTTATAAAAGCCCCGGGTGACCCGACCACCCCGCGGCTTTTTTCATTTGATCTTTAGGGGATTTTCTTGAAATACTCTTTTCCAAGAGGAGGGAAATCGGGATGATTTTCGATATCGAATTTGAAACCATGCCCCGGGAGGCCCTGGAAGCGATTCAATTGCGGCGGCTTCAGGCGACCCTCGCGCGGGCCTATGCGGCGGTCCCTTTCTACCGCCAACAGTTCGACCAGGCGGGTCTCAAACCCGGCGACATCCGCTCGCTGAAGGATTTGCGCAAAATCCCCTTCACCACCAAGCAGGACCTGCGGGACAACTACCCCTTCGGCATGTTCGCCGTTCCCATGGACAACGTCGTTCGAATTCACGCCTCATCCGGCACCACCGGTCAGCCCACCGTGGTCGGCTACACCGCCCGCGATGTCATCACTTGGGCCACCCTCATGGCCCGCTCGCTCTCCGCCGGCGGCGCCACCCGCGGCGACATCATCCACAACGCCTACGGCTACGGGCTGTTCACCGGCGGGTTGGGCGTCCACTACGGCGCCGAGAAGCTGGGGGCCTCGGTGATCCCGGTCTCCGGCGGCAACACCAAGCGGCAGATCGTCATCATGAAGGATTTCGGGCCCACGATTCTGACCGCCACCCCGTCCTATGCCCTGCATCTGGCCGAGGTCGCCGAGGAAATGGGGGTTTCCTTCCGGGATCTGCGGTTCAAATACGGGATTTTCGGGGCGGAACCCTGGTCGGAGAGGATGCGCGCCGAAATCGAGCGCAAGCTGGGCCTGGTCGCCGTGGACATCTACGGGCTGAGCGAGGTGATCGGGCCGGGGGTCGCCATCGAGTGCCACGAGGCCAAAAATGGGCTCCACATCTTCGAGGACCATTTCATCCCCGAAATCATCGACCCCGCCAGCGGCGAGACCCTGCCCTACGGGGAACGCGGCGAGCTGGTCTTCACCTCCATCACCAAGGAGGCCTTCCCGGTCATCCGCTACCGCACCCGGGACATCAGCACCCTGAACGCCGAACCGTGCATCTGCGGCCGCACCCTGGTCCGCATGGAGAAGGTCAGTGGCCGCACCGATGACATGCTGATCATCCGCGGCGTCAACGTCTTCCCCTCGCAGATCGAAAGCGTCCTGATGGAAATGGAGGGCGTATCCCCCCACTACCAGCTGGTGGTGGACCGAGAGGGCAATCTCGACACCCTGACGGTGCGGGTGGAGGTCGACGAGCATGTATTCTCCGACGAGGTCAAGCAACTGCAGGACCTGGAGCGCCGCATCTCCAAAAACATCAAAGAGTACCTCGGGGTTTCGGCCAAGGTTAAACTGGTGGAGCCCAAGGCCATCGCGCGCAGCGAAGGCAAGGCCATCCGGGTGATCGACAACCGCAAGCTGTGATGGCGACCGATGGTGCCCCCTGAAAGGAGGACGCATGTGGGTTAAACAGATCTCAGTCTTTTTGGAAAACACCTCCGGTCGGATCGCGGAGGTCACCGGGACCTTGTCCGCGGCCGGGGTCAACATCCGCGCCCTGGCCATGGCCGACACGGCTGATTTCGGCGTTTTGCGCCTGATCGTCGACAACACCGCAAAGGCCGAAGCGGCCCTCAAGGCCAAAGGCTTCACCGTCGGCAAAACCGATGTGGTGGCGGCCGAGGTCGAGGACCGCCC
>JASFIY010000219.1:0-4842 GCA_050122415.1 Desulfobacteraceae bacterium | reverse complement strand
TGAAATCGGCGACATCCTTGAGGCGCCCTTCGGCCCGCAGGGTGAACTGGACCTGCTGGGTCTCCTTGCCCGGGGCCGTGCCGATGGCCCCCGCGGCCGCCTGGATGTTCTGCTGCCGAATGGCGGTGACGACGTCGTCGGCCGTCAGCCCCAGGGAGGTCAAGCGCTCGGGGTCCATCCAGACCCGCATACTGTAATCCTTGGCCCCGAAAATGAACCCCTCGCTGACCCCCTTGATGCGCGTCAGGGCATCCTTGACGTTGATGCTGACGTAGTTGCTCAGGAACAGGACGTCGCGACTGCCTTCGGGCGAAAAGAAGCTGATCACCGCCAGCATGTCCGAGGAGCGGGTGCGCACCGAGATCCCCTGCTCGGTGACCTCGCCGGGCAGCTTGGCGGTGGCCTGCTGGACGCGGTTTTGAACGTTGACCTGGGCGATGTCGGGATCGGTGCCCACCGCGAAGGTGACGCTCAGGTTGTAGCCGCCGTCGTTGGAAGAGGTCGAAACCATGTAGAGCATGTCCTCGACGCCGTTGATTTCGGCCTCCAGCGGCGCGGCCACGCTGTCGGCCACCACCTGGGCGTTGGCGCCGGGATAGGTGGCGCTGACCCGGATTTCCGGCGGGGTGATCTGGGGATACTGGGCGATGGGAATGTTCAACAGGGCCAGCACGCCGGCCAGGGCGACGATGATCGAGATCACCATCGCCATGCGCGGGCGCTCGATGAAAATCCGTGAAAACATGCCCTACCCCCTCTTCTCCTGCGCACCCTCGAAAACGGTTTCGACCACCTGGCCGGGACGGACTTTCTGGACCCCCTGCACGATCACCGTCTCACCGGCCATCAGCCCGGCTTCCACCGCCCAGTTGACTCCAACCACCGCCCCGGTGGTGATGCGCCGCTGCTGGACCTTGTTGTCGCCGTCCACCACGAAGACGTATCGGCCCTCGCGGTCCTCCTGGACCGCCGACTGGGGCACCACCGGCAAGCGCCGGGGGTTGCTGAGACTCAGCAGGACGGTGACGTACTGACCGGGCAGCAGGATGCCGTGCGGGTTCTCGAACTTGGCCCAGACAGCGATGGTGCCGGTGTCGGCATCGACCTCGTTGTCGGCAAAGGCGAGCTTGCCGGCGCGGGGATAGAGCTCCCCGTTGGAGAACTTCAGCCGGGGCACCAGCTCTTGCCTGAGCTGCTCGGGGCTCATGTCCTGGTGGATGGTTTTAACATCGGCATAGTCGTTTTCACTCACCGAGTAGACCACCCGGATGGGGTCGATCTGGACGATCCGCGCCAGGGCCCCCGAGTCCGGTCCCACCAGGTTGCCCTTGGTGAAGGCGGTGCGCCCGATCCGGCCGCCGATGGGGGCCCTGATGATCGTGTAGCCCAGGTCCAACTCGTCCTGCTCCAGGCTGGCCTGGGCCTCCTGCAGCAAGGCCTGGGCTTTGAGCTCGTTGCTGACGGCGGCCTCCAGGTCGCTTGCCGACACCCCGCCTGAGCGCACGGCCTGCAGCCGCCGCAGGTACTGGCTGGCATTGGTCAGGGCCGCCTGGGCGCTGGCCACCTTGGCGCGCGCCGCGTTGACGCTGGCCAGGTAGGGGGCCTGCTCGATGGTGAAGAGCAGATCCCCGGCGCGCACGTCCGAGCCCTCGTTGAACTTGACCGCCTCCAGATAGCCCTGCACCCGGGCGCGCAGGTCCACGGCCTGGATGGCCTCGACACGGCCGACATGCTCCGTGGGCGGGTTGACCTCGGCCTCGGTGACCGCCAGGACCGTCACCACCGGCGGCCGCCCCTGGCCCGGCCCGGGAGGCGCGGCCGCGGCCGCAGCGGCCAGAGAGAGCACCGCAACGCTGAGCAGAAAGGGGCCCAGGCGATGAAAGAGGTTTTGATGCAACGGCATGATTTCGTTCCTTTGAACATGAGGGGACGTTGAAAACCGCGATGACCGTGACAGGCGGATAGCAGAATTCGTTGACAATTTCAAATTAAAATTTTAAATGCTGATTTGAAATATAAACTCGAACCGCTGCCAGGGGCCGATCGGCCGCGAGTGGACGATCGGAGCGAAGTCCGGCCCGTATCGCCCCCTGCCGGCAAACGCCCTTCGAAAAAGGCGCCAAACAGACGGGGCCGCCCGACCCCCTTCCCGCTGGAGCATCCAAGCCCATGGCCCAGAGAAAAGATGGTCAGAAGACCCGCGCCCGCCTGCTGCAGGCCGCCTGTGCGGTATTTGCCCACAAGGGCTTTCACCAGGCCACCGTGGCCGACATCTGCCGGCAAGCCGGGGCCAACGTGGCCGCCGTCTCCTACTACTTCGGCGACAAGGCGGGCCTCTACCTGGCAGCCTGGCAGCGGGCCTTCGAAAATTTTTCCGATCGATTTCTGACCGACAGCGCCGAAGATGCTGCCGGCAGCGCCGAGGCAGCTTTAAGCCGCCAAATACGGCGGCTGGTCCTGGAATTCAGCCGGCAGGACAGCACCAGCGAGTTTGCCCGCCTCTATATGCTGGAGCTGGCGCGCCCCAGCGGTCTGGTGGACCGCACCTGGCATGCGATGGTCAACATCCGCCGCAAGCGTCTGCAGGCGCTGATTCGGGCCGTCCTGGGGCCGCAGGCCCCCCAGGAGGACGTCCTCTTCTGCGAGATGAGCATCATCAACCAATGCCGGGCCTTTGTGACCACCCGCCGCAGCGATCTGGAGTTCATGATGGCCCAGTCGCTGACGCCGGAGGTGGTCGAGAAAATGGCCGACCACATCACCCGCTTTTCACTGGGCGGCGTCATGGCCGTGCGCGACCGCAGCCCCCGGAAGCTTCCCCAACAAAAATCCCTGCCCGAGTCGCTGAAGCAACCCCGGTAATCTGGAAAGGGACCCCGCATCTTCTGTTTAGGGTCGGCCAGAACCCCGGGGCTGAGCAATGTTCCCCTGCCACCCGGTTTCCCCCTTTTTTGCCCTGATTTCCAAGATCGGCAAAGTATAGCCCATTGCCATCGACAAATAAATGTATGACGTTGTATATCAATTTATATTTAAGTTAATATAAGTATAATGCTCACAGGCCGCTTACTGCCGGAGTACACCATCCCGCACCATCTTTCAAAGGAGGTTCCAAATGGCCCGCCTCGACCAATTTCCGGAACCCATGCGCTCCCACCTGGCCAACCTGCCCTGCCCGACTTTCAAAACAGATCCATGGGCTGCGGGGCCGGAGTTGGCCAAACGCCGGGTGGCGCTGATCTCAACCGCCGGCCTTCATCGAAGAGGGGACCGCCCGTTCGAATCGATGACCGGAGATTATCGCATTATACCGGGGACAATCCAAGCCAGGGACTTGGTGATGACCCACATCTCAACCAATTTCGACCGGACCGGGTTTCAGCAGGACTGGAATGTGGTCTTTCCTCTGGATCGGCTGCGTGAATTGGCGGCTGAAGGGGCTATCGGCAGCCTGGCCGCCTATCACTACTCGTTTATGGGCGCCGCGGACCCGTCCACGATGGCGGCATCTGCCAAAAGGCTGGCAGGTCCGCTGAAAGGGGATCAGGTCGACGCGGCCCTGCTGGTGCCGGTGTGACCCTTCTGCACGCGCGCCGTGGGCGCGCTGGGACATTTTTTGGAAACCGAAGGCATTCCCACCACCCAAATCAGCTTGATCCGCGAACACACCGAGACCATCAAGCCCCCAAGGGCGCTGTGGGTGCCCTTTGAGCTGGGACGCCCATTGGGCCGGCCTCTGGACAGCGTTCTGCAACGACGGGTGCTGCTGGCCGTCTTGGATCTTTTCAAAGCGCCCCGGGGCCCCGTCCTCGCGGATTTTTCCTACCCAGGAACGGACACGACCGGAACCGAAGACCCGGAACCCGCTCTCTGGGCGTGCCCGGTGTCGTTTAAGGCACCGCCAACAGACGTCAGCGACAATGAAAAGCTGATCGCAGCATTGGAGCAAGAATTAGCGGAGCTCAAGAACTGGTATGACCTGGGGCGAACTGAAACCGGTCGCACATCGGTGGTGGCTTTCGATCCCGATGCGGCCGTACAATTGCTCAGCGCTTATGTCCTAAACGGAACGACCAATTGCGCCAAATCAAATTTGCCCTTTGCGGTCGCCCTGCGCCTTGCGGCCCAGGATCTCAAGGCATTCTGCTTTGAGGCGATTGCTGCCCGCCCCGGCGCGACCCCGCCAGACAGCACGGCGTTCAATCACTGGTTTTGGTCCGAAACGGCCGCCGGCCAGGTCCTAAAAGCGGTGAAAACACGCTGCCTGGATGAAGCGGACAAATCCCTCCGCATGACCGGGGCGATGCTCTTGGTGCCCTTGGGTCAGGGCTGAGCCCCGCCAATGAAGCGTTTGAACAAGGAGGTTTTCTTGGAGCGCCTGTTGAACATCAAAGAGGCGGCTGAATTCCTGAATGTGTCCGAGATGACGGTTCGGCGCTGGACCAACCAGGGATACCTGAACTGCTACCGGGTGGGTAAACGACGGGCCAGGCGCTTCAGATCCCAGGAGCTGATGGCCTGCCTGGAGGGGCGTTCGACGGCAACCGACTCCCCCATGGTTGCGCTCGGCATCAATGGCGTTGCGGTTCCGGACGGATCGCACATCGCCCACCTGAGCGCAAAAGAGAGCGAGTCCCTGGAAATCGCCGCGGCGTATGTCCTTGAAGGTCTTCAGGGCGGCGAAACGGTCTGCATCGTGGCGGCCGACCACAAAGCGGGCAGGATCATGAACGCCGTGCAGGCCAGCGCAGCAGACATTGAAAGATTCCAGCAAAACGGCAAGCTGCAACTGAGCCAGGGCCTGGATTCCCCCGAGAAACATACTCAGTATCTGATGGCATT
>JASFIY010000218.1:0-4856 GCA_050122415.1 Desulfobacteraceae bacterium | reverse complement strand
TGCCGGGGGTGATGATCGCCGCCTGCTTGCGCTAGCTCATTTTGGGGCGGGCAATAACGGCGGATGGGCGGCCGCGCCTTTTCATGGCGACTGATCGCCGGGCTTTGCGGGCGGCGCCAGCGGGATACCCCAGCGCTTCATGAACTTCCAGACGGCGGTGCGGCTGTAGCCGCTGCGTCGGCCCACCTCGGCCTTGTTCCAGTCGCAGGCCGCCAGCAGACCGAGCAGCTGCTCCCGGTCCAGGGGGCTCCGGCCCCGGCGCGACGGCGGCCCGTCGACACCAGCCGAATCCGGCGCCCGGGACCCGGTTCTGATCTCGACGGGCAGGTCGGCCGGCACGATCTCGGGGCCGCGGCAGAGCACGAACCCGTGCTCGATGGCGTTTTCCAGCTCGCGCACATTGCCGCGCCAGGGCCAGGCCAAAAGGGCCCGCAGGGCCTCGGGGGCCAGCGCGGCGACCGATTTGCCGGTCCGGCGGTTGAACTTGGCGCGGAAATGGTCCACCAGGAGCGGAATGTCCTCCCGGCGCTCCCGCAGCGGCGGGATGCGGATCGGGAAGACCTTGACGCGGTAGTAGAGGTCCTGCCGAAAGCTTCCGTCCGCCACCTGAACGGCCAGATCCCGATGGGTCGCCGCGATCACCCGGATATCGACCTTTCTGCGTCTGGAATCCCCCACCCGCTGGATTTCCCGCTCCTGCAGCACCCTGAGCAGCTTGACCTGGATGAAGGGGCTGATGTCCCCGATCTCGTCGAGAAACAGGGTGCCCCCCTCGGCCTCCTCGAAGCGGCCGACGCGGCTGCGGCTGGCGCCGGTGAAGGCCCCGGCCACGTGTCCGAAAAGCTCGCTTTCCAGCAGGGACTCGGGAAGCGCGCTGCAGTTGACCGCCACGAAGGGCCGCCCGGAGCGCCGGCTGTGGTGGTGGATGGCACCCGCCACAAGCTCCTTGCCGGTTCCGCTCTCCCCGCAGATCAGCACCGTGGCGTCGCTGGCGGCGGCCAGCTGCACGGCGTCGAAGACCTCCTGCATGCCCGCGCTCTTGCCCACCAGGTTGGCCAGGCGGTGGCGCTCGCCCAGGCGCCGGCGGGCCGCTTCCGCCTGCCGCTCCGCCGCTTTAAGGCGGGTCAGGTCGGTGACCGTCTCCACCACGCCCAGCAGCCTTCCCCCAGGGTCCCGCACCACCCGGGCGTTTTTGAGGACGGGGACATCGTGGCCGTCCCGATGCCGCAGCGCGCACTCCTTGGCATCCACCTTGCCGTAGGCGAAGATGCCGCAGTCGGCCATGCCGTTGGGGCACTCGTTGCGCAGGCAGCGGTTGAAGTTCAACACCTGGCAGCTTCTGCCGAGCACCTCCTCGGCCCGGAAGCCGGTGATGCGCTCCATGGCCGGGTTCCAGAGGGTGATGCGGCCGGCCTCGTCCAGGGTGAAGACCCCCTCGGCCATGGCGTCAATCATGAGGTCGGCGAATGTGGGTTGCACTCGGGTCATGGTCGCCGTTTTCCAAAGGTGATGGCGTTCAAAAGTTGCGCTACAAAAACCGTTACCGTTACTTAAGTAACGCATGCGGCCGGTGTCAAGGGAATTTTGACCCACCGGAAACAACGCAACAATTCAAGCGGTTACAAGAGAAATGGGCGGTGGCGACGATTCCGGCACGGGTTTTGGAGGACAGGTGGCATCGTCGTTATCACCACCCCCGCAACCCCCGGAAAGGAAACCGCCATGTGGACGCTTTTGAAACGGATCAACCAGAACCTCGTGACCGCCATCCCCGTCATGATGGCCCTCGGCTTCGGCTACGGCACCCTGTGTGACCCCGCATTCCTGAAACGCCTGATCGTGCCCCTGACCTTCCTGATGGTCTACCCGATGATGGTCACCCTCAACGTCCGCCGGGTGTTTTCCGGCGGCGACGGGCGCGCCCAACTGCTCGGCCAGGCCATCAACTTCGCCGTCATCCCTTTTCTGGCCTACGGCGCCGGGCGCCTCTTTTTCCCCGAGCAGCCCTATATGGCCCTGGGCCTGCTCCTGGCGGGTCTTGTGCCCACCAGCGGGATGACGATTTCCTGGACCGGCTTTGCGGGGGGCAACACCGCGGCCGCCGTCAAGATGACCGTCATCGGGCTGTCCCTGGGCTCCATCGCCACACCCTTCTACGTCAAATTTCTGCTGGGGACGGCCATCGCGGTGGACCTCCTGGCGGTCGGGCAGCAGATCCTGGTGATCGTCTTCCTGCCCATGGCGCTCGGTTTTGCCACCCAGCAGGCCCTGATCCGGCGCTACGGCCGGCAGGGGTTTCAGACGCGGCTGGCGCCCCGCTTTCCGGGGCTCTCCACCCTGGGGGTGCTGGGCATCGTGTTTGTGGCGATGGCCCTCAAGGCCCGCGCCATCGCCGGCGCGCCCGACCTGCTGCTGGTTATTCTGGCGCCCCTGGCCCTGGTCTACGCGGCCAACTACCTTCTCAGCACCTTCCTCGGCCGGCTGCTGCTTCCCCGCGAGGACGCCATCGCGATGGTCTACGGCACGGTCATGCGCAACCTGTCCATCGCGCTGGCCATCGCCATCAACGCCTTCGGCCCCCAGGGCTCGACGGCGGCCCTGGTGGTGGCCATGGCCTACGTCATCCAGGTCCAGTCGGCGGCCTGGTACGTCAAATTCACCGACCGCATCTACGGCACCCGCGCGGTTGCCGCCGCGGCCTGAAATCCGGCCGGCGGCCGGAGCTTAAAGGGCAACTCACCCCAAATCAGCAAAGGAGAACAACCATGGCATTGGCAACGGTGCTTCAACACGAGAGCGACAAGAGCGTCGCGGCCTTCGTGGCGTCCCTGCAAAACGCCGCGGCCGAAAAGGGCTTCATCGTCAACAACCCGGGCAGCATGGACATGGCCGGGGCTTTCGCCGGCCACGGCGTAAGGGTGGGCGCGGGGTTCGATCTGCACATGATTCAGATCTGCAAACCCGACAAGGCCGCCCACAGCCTCTGCCGCAACCCGGAGCGGGCCGTGCTGATGCCCAAGTTCGTGATGGCGTTCTCCCGGGACGGCAGGACCCAGGTGCGGTTTTTACGCTACAGCCGGGAGATGATCCAGGCGCTGGTGGACGATCCGGAGTTCGCCGGTTCCCTGGAGCAGAGCTACCAGGCCATCTCCGAGATGATCGGCGCCGCCCTCTGATGGACCCCGCCCCCGGGGCCCCCACGGGGCGCCCCGGCGGGGGCCTGCCGTTCCCCGCAGCTTACAGCCTGAAGAGAAAACGGCAGGCCCGCTGAAGGGCTTTGACCTGCATCCGCTTCATCATCCAGACCTCCGCCGCCCGTTTGCTCAGGAAACCCATGGTGGGAAAGGAGTGCTGCAAGAGCATGAGGTCGTGCAGACGGATTTTCTTCTGGATCGCCAACGCCCATTCGTTGATCATTTCCCCCGAGCCTTCGCCGACGATCGTGGCGGCGTGAATCTTCCCGAACCGGTCGGCCAGTACGCGCACGAAGCCCACGTCGACCCTTTCGGCGATGGCCGCCCCGTAATCCGCGTAGCGCACCTCAAGCGCCTCGAACTTGACGCCGCGGGCGGCCAACTCCGTCTCCCGGGGCCCGACGTGGGAGATCTGGGGCTCGGTAAATGTCGTCCACGGCACGACGAACTTGCGGAAATCCTGTTTCAGCGGCCAGGGCAGCATCCCGTTGAGCAACCCGATCATCCCCTGGTGCATCGCCGCATGCGAAAACTGCCGATAGCCGTTGCAATCGCCGCAGGCGTAAATGTGGGGCTGCGAGGTCCGCAGGTATCGGTTGACGTCGATGCCTTTTTCCGAAAAGCGCACGCCGGCCCGGTCCAGAGCAAGCGCCTCGAAATCCATCCGCCGCCCCGCAGCCGCCAGCAGCCGCGCGCCCGACACGGTTTCGCCGCGATCGGTGTGCAGCACAACCCGCCCGTCGACCCGCTCCAGCCGCTGGGGCTTGCGTTCGGTCAAAACATCGATGCCCTCTTTCTCGAAGGTCCGCTGGAGGATCTCCGACACCCCGTTAAACTCGCGCCACAGCAAGCGCGGCCCGCGGACCACCAGGGTGACTTTGCTGCCCAAGCGGCCGAAGGCCTGGGCCATTTCGCAGGCAATCGCACCCCCGCCGATGATGATCAGGCTCTCGGGGACGACCGCCAGTTTGAACAGGTTCTCGTTGGTCAGGCAATCCACCGTTTCGATGCCCGGGATCGCGGGCATTTGCGGACGCGTGCCGACGCAGATGAAGATCTTTTTGGCCCGGTAGGTTTCGTCGGCCACGGCCACGGTGTGGGGGTCCACAAAGCGGGCCGGCCCCTTCTGGTAGACCAGGTGGGTTTTGGCGAAGAGCCCCATGGTTTTCTTTTGGCTGATGAAATCCAGGCTTTCCTGGATGCGCCGGAAGGGCTGCCGCACCGCCGGCTTGGGCGCCGCCTCCAACTCCATCTCCGCCAGCTTGTCGAAGGCGCTGCGGACTTTGGCCATCCGCAGGAGCGCCTTGCTGGGGATGCAGCCGACGTTCATGCATTCACCGCCCACCGCCCTTTCCTCGATGGCGCAGACCTTGAGCCCCATCTCCGAGGCCATCACCGAAACCGCCATCCCCGCCGGTCCCAGCCCGATGCAGATCAGATCGTAATCGTAGCGCAACGCTTCACCTCCTAATATAAACACAGACCAATGGGAGTCGTAACTCCCGGACTATAAACGGGATGCCCAACAGTTTTGCTTTTCGCTGGACAACGGGCCATTTTTTTGTTAGAGCCACGATAGCGAAAGGAGTATGGTATGCAAACCATGAGCACACCGCAAAGGTTTTGTGGGCGGGATTTCGACGCCGACGAGGTGGAGATGAT
>JASFIY010000217.1:0-4867 GCA_050122415.1 Desulfobacteraceae bacterium | reverse complement strand
GACCTGCCGCTGCAAACCTTGGTGCTGCATGTCACCGAGGCCTGCAACCTGGGGTGTCTGTACTGCTACCATGGCCCGTGCGGGCAACCCGGCGGCCCCAAGCGCAGCATGCGGCTGCCGCTGGCCCGCGAGGCCGTTGATTTTCTCTTTGCCCATTGCGCTGACCTTCCGGAAGTTGTGGTGGTGTTTTTCGGCGGTGAGCCTTTTCTGAATTTCGGGCTGATCCGCGACGTCGTCGGCTATGCCCGGGAAAAAGCCGCCGCCAAGGGCCAGCGGGTCCAGTTTGCCGTTACCACCAACGGGACGCTTCTCACCCCGGAAATCATCGACTTCATCCACGCCAACCAGGTGGGGGTGACCGTCAGCCTGGACGGCTTTGAACGGATCCAGGACCGCTACCGCCCTTTCCCCGACGGCGGCCCCTCCTACCGGGTGATCCTGCCGGGGGTCCGCCGGCTGCTGGCGCAGCCCCTGGCCAAGCCGGCGGTTGCCCGGGTAACCGTCTGCCGGGATCCTTCCGCGGTGCCGCAAATTCTGGATCACCTGCTGTCCCTTGGGTTCGCCGAGGCCGGATTCGCCCCGGTGACCAGCCCGGACCCGGAATACCAGCTGGACGCCGACGGCATGCAGGCCCTCCTGGAAACCTTCCGCCTCCTGGCGGAAAAGTTTCTGGAATTTGCCCGCCGGGATGAATTTTACGGTTTTACCAACCTGGTGGATCTGCTGGTGACGCTGCACGAGGGCGAGGTCAAAAACTACCCCTGCGGAGCGGGGCTCGGCCTGTTTGCGGTGGCGCCGGATGGCCGGCTGTTCCTCTGCCAGCGTTTGACGGGGGAAGCATCCCTTGCCATGGGGGATATCCACCGCGGCTTCGATCGCCCCAGGATCGCGGCATTCAGAAAAAAAGCCCGTTTGTCGGAGAAAACGGCCTGCGGCACCTGCTGGGTCCGCAAAATCTGTGCGGGCGGCTGCTACCACGAGGCCCTGGTCCGGGAAGGCGGCGTGCAGCAGCCGAACCTGCATTACTGTGAATGGATTCAACGCTGGATCGAAACCGGCATTCAGGTATACGGCCGACTGGCATCCAGCCAACCGGAATATCTGGACAAGCTCTCGCTTTTAAGAGGCCACGGAGCTCCTGTCCAGCCATTGCTTTAGGTCAAAGGAGGCCGTTATGGAAAAGAAAAAGTTAAACGCGGTCAACAAACGCGCCAGGGAGCTGGAAAAGCGCGCCGAACAGGCGGAAGAAGCGGATGTCTTCGGCCTGGGCGAGGATGTGATGACCGGTATGCCCATCGGCTGCACCACCATTTTCGACACCGGCTGGGAAACCAACCCGCGGCCGGAAACGCCCATGGGCAACTGCGTCTCCAGCGCCCGCGATTGGACCAGCTGCTCGGGACCATGCTGGTGGCCGGCCCAGACCCCGGACAATATCACCAATCACCCGGATTTCCAGAACCAGTGCCGGGCCATCGAGAGGGATTGGAGAAATCTGAACTTCGTTATCAAAAAGTAACAAGGGAGGATCGCACCATGCGGCACACCAAAAATCGCGTCATCACCGCCCTCTGTCTTCTGGGCGCCGTCCTGCTGTGGGGCTTGCCCGCCGGCGCCAAGGATTTCATCTACGCGCCGACCAGCAACGAGCTGGTGATCATCGACTGCGACACCGACACCATCGTGGACCGGGTGAGCTACAACGACTACATCATTCACGCGGCGTTCTCCCCCGACGGCAAACGCTATTACCTCAACACCTATCACGACATCCACGTCATCGACACCGAAACCAACAAGCTGATCGAGACCTTCAAGTTTTCCTCCGAACTCAACAAGGTCACCGTGCTGGGCTTTGCCGTCTCCGAAGATGGCGCCAAACTCTATTTGAGCTGCGCGATCGTCAAGAAAAAGCAGAACGTGCCCAAGCTCAACGTGCTGCCGCCCCAACTGGTGGTGTTCGACGTCAAATCCGGCAAAATGGAGAAAAACTACCCGATTCCCTACTGTGTTCTGGGGGTGCTGACCCTGCGAAACGACCCGGATCATCTCTTGCTGATGGGACTGGATGTCAACAAACTCAACCTGAAAACCGGTGAGGTGCAAAAGGTCATGGGGATTTTGAACCCGGAGGCGGGCGGGGAGGTCAAGAACAGCCTGGTCATCTGGCACAACGCCAGCCCCGGTGACCACGGGATTTTCACCAACCCCTTTTACACCGAGACCGGCATGGGCTATATCGTCGTGGACCGCAACAGCGGCGAGATCAGCACCCTGCCGGGCAAGGACGTCTGGTTCCAGTATTCCACCCTGGTCTCGCCGGACAAGAAATACCTCTACGCGGTGATGGACGAACTGATCAAGATCGACATGGCCACCGGCGAGACCGTCAAGGCGGTCCAGGTGGGCCGCGGCACCTGCTACGCCATGAGTCTCACCGCAGACGGTAAAAAAATCTACGTGGGGCCGGCCGGGGCGGATATCAGCGTTTTCGAGACCGAAAACCTGGAGCTCTTGGGGGTGATCGAACTGGCGGCCGACGGCCTGATCTCCCACCGGCTTACCAAATAGGGTCAAGAGGGTGTGCGGATCGGCGTCCTCGGCCAGCGGCAGGAGACCATCCGGCAGCCGCTGGTCGGGCAGGGGGCCGGCCCTCGCCTTCAACTCGGACAGAGGGTTAGGAATGGGAAAACGTCACGCGTCACCCGGTGGCAAGGATTCGCCATCCAAACGGTTTTTCAGTACCAAAAGGATCCTCGTGGTGCTCATCGTGCTGATGCCGCTTTCTTTGATCGGGGCGCACGAGGTCTCCGTCCGCCACTTCCAGGACAAGACCTGCGTCATCTGCCATGAGATGAAAGAGCCCATCCGCAAGTGGCAGGAGTCCGGCACCGCCAAGAACCACAACAACTGTGCCAGCTGCCATTACGATGCCGGTTTTAAGGGGTGGATGGCGATGAACAAATCGGCGGTCAAGCAGCTCTTCGCCCATTTTGAACGGGACCCCAACGAACCCCTGCGGCCCCCTGAAGAGCCGCTGTTTCTGGAGGAGGGCCGGGAGCCGGGCTACTGGAGCATGGTGCCCAACAGCCGCTGCTTCAAGTGTAAAAACGTCGAAAACCACCGGCAGATCGACCAGGCCCGGATTCATTCCAAGCTGATCAAGGGCATCGCCAACCAGCCCTGCAAGGACTGTCACAGCCACGAAATGCGCAACGGGCAGAAATTCTTTGAGAAGGTCACCGAAACCGAGACCGATGCGGCGGTCTCGGTGAAGGGCTGACCAAAACCGGGGCGGCGCTGTGCTGGAACTGGCAGTTCACGTGAGAGATCTCGATGGTTTGGCGGGCGCCCGCGACCTTGCCTGCGGATGGGCCGGGGGGGATGCGGCGGTCAGCCGGATCTATATCGGCGATGAGTTCTGCTTTCACCGCCTGCCGGGCCTCGCCGATCTCAAAGTTATGCTGCGGGCGGCCGAGGCCGGCGGCTACGGGCTGACGCTGTTGACGCCGGTCCTAACCGATCCGCAGATGGCGCGGGCAGCTCCGCTTTTCGTTCATCTTGCTGCCCACCAGCCCGATACCGAGGTGGTCTTCAACGACTGGGGCGTGATGACGCTGCTGCGCGAGCGCTTCAAGCTCACCAACCTGGCGGCGGGCCGTGTGCTCAACAAGGGCTTCAAGGATCCGCGGCTGGCGGATGCCGCGCGCATCGCCGTCATCTCACCCGAGGCCCGGGAGCTGCTGAATACCGATACCTTTCACGATGCCGGGTTTCAGCGGCGGATGCGGCGGCTCCAGGTCCGGCGTCTGGAATACGACCTGCCGCCTTACGGCGATGATGCCGACATCGGCTGCAGCGCCATGCCGGCCGCCGTCTACTTCCCCTTGGGCGCCATCACCAGCGGCCGGGTGTGCTGGATGGCCGGCTTTGGCCGCCCGGCACGGGAGAAATTCGTCCCCGCCAAGGTCTGCGCCCGGCGCTGCAACGCGCGCGCGCTGAAATTGGCCAGCCCCGACTTTGCGCTTCCGGTTTTTCAAAACGGCAACACGATTTTTTACCGTTACAGCGACGCCAGGCTCTCGCGGCTGGGCGCCCGGGCCCGCGCGGAAAAGGTGCGGCTGGTCTATCAGGGCGCAGCCATGGGGATTCCATGAAGATCAACGCGCCGGTCAGCTCCGTGAAAGAGCTCGACATGCTGCTGCATTTCGGGGCCGATGAGCTCTACTGCGGATTCACGCCCCCGGGCTGGGAAACGCGTTTCGGCACCCAGTGGTGGGTCAATCGTCGCAGCCCCGTGCAGGCCAATCTGCCGGCCTGGGAGGACCTGCTGCAGATCGTGGAAACGGCCCACCGGGCCGCGCTGAAGGTCAATGTCACCCTCAATGCGGCCTTCTACCCCCCCGCCGGCCTGCGCTACCTGGTCAAGCTGGCGCACAGGCTGGCGGCCGATGCCCGCGTCGACGGCCTGATCGTCAGCGATTTCAACCTGCTGCAGCAGCTCGGCGACGACCAACTGCCGGTGAGGCTCCATTTGAGCAGCCTGGGAAGCTGCTTTAACTCCCGCAGCGCCGAATTTTACCGCGCCATGGGCGTCAGCCGGGTCATCCTGCCGCGTCAGCTCACCCTTTCCGAAATCCAGCGCCTGGTCTCAGGGTCGGCGGGGAGCATGGAATTCGAGGTCTTCGCCGTCAACGACGGCTGCTATTTCGAGGAGGGCTTTTGCCAGACCAGCCATGCGCTGGGGCCTTTCTGCCACAGCCGGTGGACGCCGGAGCCCTGCGGCCCGTCGCCAGGCGGCGGGGCCGGGGGCATGGATCTGGCCGCGGAAACGTCGGCCCTGCAACGCTACCTGTGGTTTCAGAAC
>JASFIY010000216.1:0-4881 GCA_050122415.1 Desulfobacteraceae bacterium | reverse complement strand
CCGCGGCGACATCGAATGGCGCCGGCGACCCTATCGCCCCGCCGATCTGGACGGCAGGCTGCTGGTCATCGGCGCCACGAACGACGAGGCGCTGAACCAACAGATCAGCCGGGATGCGGCCGAACGCCGGATTCTGTGCAACATCGCGGACCGACCGGCGGTGTGCAATTTCATCCTGCCGGCGGTGATCGCGCGCGGCGACCTGATCATCACGGTCTCGACCTCGGGCCGCAGTCCGGCCTTCGCCAAGAAACTCCGCCGGGACCTGGAAGCGGCTTTCGGCGAGCCGTATGCCGATTTTCTGGCCCTGATGGGGGCCATCCGCGCCAAACTGCTGGCCGAGGCGCATGCCCCCGAGGCCCACAAACCCCTTTTTGAAAAACTGATCGCAGCCGACCTGCTGGATCTTGTCCGCAGACGCGATCTGGATGCAATCGACGCCCTGCTCAAAGAGGTCCTGGGAGAGGGCTTCAACGCCCGCAACCTGATCCGGCCCTCCCACGATGGCGACCGCCGGCCGTAGCCGCCGGACCCCTGGGAGCCCCGGCGAAATGCCCGCTTTTCAGCGCACCCGACACCTTCCGGCGCTGGGGGTTCGGTCCGGCCCTTTGACCCGGGGTCGGAGCGCGGAGATTCACCATTTGAGGAGATCAGCATGAGCAAAACCGCCTTTCTTTTTCCCGGCCAGGGCTCCCAGGCCGTGGGCATGGGCCGGGACATATACCAGGCCCATGGGTTTGCCCGCGATATTTTCGCCATGGCCGACGAGATCGCCGCAACAGACATCGCCCGGCTGTGTTTCGAAGGCCCCATGGCCGATCTGACCCGGACGGTGAACCTTCAGCCCGCGGTGACGGCCGTCAACCTCGCCTTTCTGGCCGCCATCGAGGGGGCCGGCATTTCCGCGCAGATCGTGGCCGGCCACAGCCTCGGGGAGTACAGCGCGCTGTGCGCCGCCGGGGTCGTCTCCGCCCGGGACGCCCTGCGCCTGGTGCAGCGGCGCGGCGAGCTGATGCACCGCGAGGCCACCCGCCATCAGGGGGCGATGCACGCCGTCATCGGCCTGACCATCGCCGAAGTCCAGGAACTGGTCGCCCAGGCCGTCGCCGCCGGCCCCGTGTCGGTGGCCAATCACAACACCGAAAGCCAGATCGTCATCACCGGCGCGCCCCAGGCGGTCCAAAAGGTGGCTGCGCTGGCCGCCGCCAGAGGCGCCAAGGCCGTCGCCCTGAAAGTCAGCGGGGCCTGGCACAGCGAACTGATCCGCGGGGCCGAAAAGGATTTCGCCGATTTTTTGGACACCATCGCCTTCCAACCGCCCCGGGTGGCGGTGCTCTTCAACGTCACCGCGGCCCCGGCCCGGGAGACGGAGGCCATCCGCCAGATCATGGCCCGCCAGCTCTGCAGCCCGGTGAAATGGTTCGATATCGTCCGCCGGCTGATGGGGGATGAGGTGACGACCTTCGTGGAGGTCGGCCCGGGGAAAGTCCTCACCGGACTGTTGAAGAAAATCCTGCCGGCGGACTATCCCGGACGAATTTTCAACGTGAATTCCCTGAAGAGCCTGGATGACTTTCTGAGCGCCG
Organism: Desulfobacteraceae bacterium; assembly: GCA_050122415.1. Classification (GTDB taxonomy): domain Bacteria; phylum Desulfobacterota; class Desulfobacteria; order Desulfobacterales; family JAABRJ01; genus JAABRJ01. The sequence goes on along the minus strand of JASFIY010000216.1, from coordinate 3,295 downwards.
CCACCTGAGAGATCCTTGCCACACGAGCCCCGCGGGTTGCGGAAAGCCGGCCGGTGGGATTCCCGCGGGATCGGAGCCGCACCGGCCGGCGGTTTTATTCTTTACAAAACGCCCAAAGGGGCTTATGTAAGTAAATTTAAAATTCTTTGGATAACCGCTCTTTGAGGTCTGATCATGAAAAAAGAAGAGATGGACGTCTTCAAGGCGCAGCTGACCCAGCGACTGGAAGAGCTCTTGTCCCAGGCAGATGAAACGGTGACCGGCATGACGGCCCAGAAAGAGAACTTTCCGGATCCCACCGACCGCGCCTCCCTGGAGTCCGACCGCAATTTCATGCTGCGGATCCGGGACCGCGAGGCCAAATTGATCAAAAAGATCAAAAAAGCCCTCGAGCGAATCGACAACGGCAGCTTCGGGATCTGCGAAACCTGCGGCGAGGAGATCTCCATCGAACGCCTGAGGGCACGGCCCGTGACCACCCAGTGCATCGAATGCAAAACCAAGGAAGAGGCGCTGGAAAAATCTCTGGGCTTATGATCCCGACGAGATGATCGATCTTCACATTCACTCCACCGCATCCGACGGAACCCTTCAGCCCCACGAGATCATCGCCCAGGCCGCCGCTATTGGACTCCAGGCCATCGCCATCACCGATCACGACAGCCTCGAGGGGGTCAAAAGCGCGCTGCGGCGCCCGATCCCGCCGGCCCTGAAATTTCTGACCGGGGTGGAGATCAGCGCCGCGCCGCCGCCGTTCACCCGCCTCGCCGGCAGCTTTCACATCCTGGGCTATGGCATCGACCCGCGGGATCCGGCCCTGAACGATTCCCTGCGGGTCCTGCGCACATCCCGGGAAAACCGCAACCCGGCGATCATCGCCAAGCTCAATCGACTGGGAATCGATATCACCCTGGCCGAGGTGGCCGCGTCGGCGGGGGAATGCCAGCTGGGGCGCCCGCACATCGCCCGCGTGCTGGTCCAAAAAGGGGTGGTGGCCTCCATCGACGAGGCCTTCGAACGTTTGCTGGGAAGCGGCCAACCCGCCTACGTGGACAAACACCGCATCGGCTGCCGCGAGGCGCTGCAATCCATCCGCGACGCGGGAGGGGTGCCGGTGCTGGCCCACCCCGGACTGCTGAGCTTTGAAACCCGCCGCGGGCTGGCCGACGCCGTCAGCGGGCTGATGGACATGGGCCTGATGGGCCTGGAGGTTTTCTACCCGGAACACACCCCGGCGTTCACCGCAACCTGCCGGCGGCTGGCCCGCCGGCACGATCTGCTGATGACCGGCGGGAGCGACTTTCACGGCGCCCTCAACCCGGAGATTCGAATGGGCGTCGGCCGGGGCGATCTCAACGTCCCGTTTGCCCTCTACGAAGACCTGGTCCGGCGCGTGCGCGCCGAGGCCCGAGGGTCTGCGTGATGCCCCCCTTCCCCCGCCCATGAACCCCGAGCCGCTGTCGTCGCTGGAGGATAGACTGGCCTATCGCTTTCGCCGGCCGGCACTTTTGACCGAAGCCCTGCGCCACAGCTCGCTGGTCAACGAGCAGGCCGAATCCGGCCCGGCCCTGAAAGACAACCAGCGCTTGGAATTTCTGGGGGACGCCGTTTTGAACCTCGTGGTGAGCGACCTGCTGATGGCGCGTTTTCCAGCCTGGCGGGAGGGTGAACTTTCGCGCATGCGCGCCCAGCTGGTCAACGAGACCCAGCTTGCCGCCATCGCCCGTCAATTGAAAATCGGCTTGCATCTTCAACTGGGCAAAGGCGAGCTGCAGAACCACGGCCGCGAAAAAAACTCGATTCTGGCCGACGCCCTGGAGGCCCTCATCGCGGCCGTTTACCTGGACGGGGGTTTCGCGCCGGCCAGCACCCTGGTCCGCGGTTTTTTTTCAGCCCTGCTGCAATCGCCCGCAGAGGAGCCCCTGAGCGGGGATTTCAAAAGCCGGCTGCAGGAAATGGCCCAGCAGCATCAGAAGATCACACCGGCCTATGAGGTGATCGCAGAGAGCGGGCCGGACCACGACAAAACCTTTATCGCGCGGGTGACCATCGGCGCCTTCCAGGCGACCGGACGCGGCAAAAGCAAGAAATCGGCCGAGCAGGCCGCCGCCCGCAACGCACTGGACCAGTTGGGTGAACCCTCCTGAGCGCCCCCACCCCACCGCGGGGGTGACGGCCCAAGGCCCGCCAAGCCCCCCACGACCGTTTATCGTCCCGCTGTTTCTGCCCCAGGCCGGCTGCCCTCACCAGTGCGCCTTCTGCAATCAGCGCCAGATCAGCGGCAATCCCCGGGGAGTTCCGGAGCCCGCGGTGCTTGGGCGGCAGATCGAGCGGTTCCTGGGCTACCGCGACGCGCGCCGCGGTGAAACCCAGATCGCTTTCTACGGCGGCAATTTCCTGGGGCTTGGACGGACGCTGGTGGAAAAACTGCTGACCCTGGCCCAGGGCTACGTTGCGGCCGGGCGGGCGGCCGGCATCCGGTTTTCAACCCGGCCCGACAGCATCGACGCCCGCCGGCTGGGGTGGCTCGCCCCCTTCACGGTCACCACCATCGAGCTGGGGGTGCAGTCCATGAACGACCGCGTGCTGACCCTGGCCGGCCGGGGCCACAGCGCCGGCGACAGCGCCGCAGCCATGGTACGTCTGAAAGCGGCGGGGTATCGGATCGGCGCCCAGCTGATGGTGGGGCTGCCGGGCGACAGCCGCGCCCGCAGCCTGGCCTCGGGCGAGGCCATCGCCCGGCTGGGGCCCGATTTCGTGCGCATTTACCCGACGCTGGTGCTTCGCGGCAGCCGCTTGGCGCTCACCTACCGCCGGGGGCACTACGCGCCCTGGTCCCTGGCGCGCTCTGTGGCGACAGTCAAAGACCTTTACCTTCTATTCCAGGCGCACGGCATCCCCGTCATCCGCATGGGGCTTCAGGCCGCCGCGGATTTGGAGGACGGCCGGGCGGTCCTGGCCGGACCCTACCACCCGGCCTTCGGCCACCTGGTCCTGTCGGAAATTTTTCTGGACCGCGCCAGCGCCTGCCTTGCGCGGGCCTTCGCGGCCGGCGAGGCGGTCCGCCTGCGGGTCCACCCGCGGTCGGCCGCACGCCTGCGGGGTCACAAAAACCGCAACCTGGAAACCCTGCGGCGTCGCTTCGGCCTGCGCGGCCTTCAGGTGCTGAGCGATGACCGGCTGGGGTTGGCCGAGGTGATCGCGGAGCGGCCGGAGACCCCCTGGGGGTAAATACCGACGGGTTCAATCCTCCGCCAGACGCACCACCAGAACAGGCTTCCTGGATTTTCGGAGC
>JASFIY010000215.1:0-4888 GCA_050122415.1 Desulfobacteraceae bacterium | reverse complement strand
CCGCTGGACGGGCTTTTACGCCCGCCCGACACCGGCGACCCAGGTATCCCAACTGATCGACACGATTCCCCGGGCCCTGCAAAAGGCGCTTGACGGGGGTTTAACGGAGGCTGAGCGTGGCGGAAATCACTAAGATTCGCCTGACCGAGACGGTCGCCGGGGCCGGCTGAGCGTCCAAACTGGCGCCAGGGGACCTGGACAAAGCACTCTGCGGCATGGTGATCCCCACCGACGAGAATGTCCTGGTGGGACTGGAGCGGGCCGATGATGCCGGCGTTTACCGGGTATCCGACGAGCTGGCCCTGATCCAGACGGTGGACTTTTTCACCCCCATCGTGGACGACCCCTACTGGTTCGGGCAGATCGCCGCGGCCAACGCCTTGAGCGACGTCTACGCCATGGGCGGAACGCCCAAGACCGCCATGAACCTGGTGGCCTTCCCGGTCAAACAGATGGATCTCTCGATTCTGCGCCGGATCATCCAGGGCGGGCTGGACAAACTGGCCGAAGCCGGCGTGGTCCTGGTCGGCGGCCACAGCATCGAGGACAAGGAGTTGAAGTACGGCCTGTCTGTCACTGGCTTCATCCACCCCGCGCGGGTGCTGACCAAAAAGAACCTGCGGCCGGGGGACCGGCTGGTGTTGACCAAGCCCATCGGCACGGGCATCGTCAACACCGCCATCAAGGCCGGGATGGCCCCGGCCGAACTCACCGAGCGCGTCACCCGTCTGATGGCGGCTCTCAACCGCGAGGCCGCCGCCGTCATGGCGCGCTTCGATGTCGGGGCCTGCACCGACGTCACCGGCTTCGGCCTGCTGGGCCACCTGGCCGAAATGGTCAGCGGCTCCGGCGCCGGTGTGCGAATCTTCTCAGACCGCGTGCCGGTGATCCCGGAGGCGCTGGAATTCGCCGCCATGGGCCTGATTCCCGCCGGCGCATACAAGAACAGGGAATTCCGGGAGGCCATGATCACCTTCGCAGACAGCGTGGGCCGCACCCGGCAGGACGTCCTGTTCGACCCCCAGACCTCGGGCGGGTTGCTGATCTGCGTGAGCGCCGGGGATGCCCCCGAAATAATCGCGGCCCTGAAGGAGGGCGGCATCAGCGCGTCCGCCGACATCGGTGAAGTCCTGGAGGACCCCCAGGAAAAGATCTGGGTCGCATGAGCGGCCCGGTCCTGAAACACACCACTTCGAGAGGTTTTTATGAAAGAAATCGATGCCAGAGGGTTGGCCTGCCCGGCGCCCGTATTGCAAACCAAAGCGGTCTTGCAGGAGGAGCAGCCCGAGGCCCTGCGGGTTGTCCTGGACAACGCGGCCTCCCAGCAAAACGTGCAACGCTTCCTGGAGTCCCAGGGCTACCGGACCGCGCTCGAAAAGCAGGGGGAAGACTACTGGGTCAGCGCCAGCGGCGGCCCCCAGCAGGCGCCGAAGGTCCGGCCGGCCCCTGAAAAGGAAGCGGACTCCCGGAAGATCCTGGTGCTGTGCGCCACCGACCGCATGGGTTTCGGCGACGACGTCCTGGGCCTGAAACTGATGGTCAATTTCGTGCGCACCCTGAAGGAGATGGGCCCCGACCTGTGGCGCCTGATCTTCGTCAACAACGGCGTCAAGCTGACCATCGGGGGCTCGCCGGTCCTGGAGGACCTGCGGCGCTACGAAAACGGCGGCCTCAAGATCCTGGTCTGCGGCACCTGCCTGGAGCATTTCGATCTTTTGGCCCAGAAGCAGGTGGGCGAGACCACCAACATGCTGGACATCATCACCGCCATGCAGCTGGCCGACAAGGTCATCAGCCTCTGACGGCAGCCCCTCCTTCAGCGGCTGGCGGTCGGGGAAGTCACCGGCCGCCGGCCCCTACCCCCCGGGGAACTTGGCAAGCCAAACCGGCCCAATCCAGCTGATCAACCCCAGCGGCGAGGCCAGATAGGCCAGACAAAAAATCGCCGCCGCGGTCATGTCGCCTCCGATGCCCCCGCGATCCCGACGTCTGCCGGTTTCCGCTTCGCGGGCCGTGCCGGCAACGACCGGCGGGATTTTGATGGGGTTCAGCCCTCGGCGAGGATCACCAGGGCGTCGGCCACCTTGACGCCACTGCCCTGGGGCAATACCACCAGCGGGTTGATGTCCAGCTGCTCCAGGCGCGGCCCGAGCGCCACGGCCATCCGCGACACCTTGACCAGGGTTTCCGCCAAAGCCGGGATGTCCGCCTTGGGGCGGCCGCGGGCGCCGGTGAGCAGCGGGCAGCCGCGCACCTCCTGGATCATCCGGACGGCCTCCTCCCGCTCGATGGGCGCGATCCGCAGGGCCACATCCTTGAGGATTTCCACGAAGATCCCCCCCAGGCCGAACATCAAGACCGGCCCGAATTGCGGGTCGCGGTTCATCCCGACGATCACCTCCACCCCCGGGGGCACCATCTCCTGGACCAACACCCCGTTGATGCGCGCCGCCGGGTGATGGGCGCGGGCATTTTTCAGGATCTCGTCGAAGGCCGCCGCCAGCCGATCCGGGTCGTTGACCCCCAGGCGGATGGCATCGGCCTCGGTTTTGTGCAGGATATCGGGTGAATCCACCTTCATGGCCACCGGAAAGCCGATCTTCTCAGCTGCGGCGAGCGCCTCCTCGCGGCTGCAGGCCAGCAGCTCGCGGCTGGTGGCGACCCCGAAGGCGCCGAGAAGCTGCTTGGACTGGCGCTCGCTCAGGGTCCGCCCGGGGCCCGAGAGCAGCGCGCGGATTTCCTCCGGCAGCGGCGGCGCATCGGCTGGCGGCGGCGCAGTTTCGGCCGCCGGCGTGGTGCGGCATCCGGCCCCGTAGCGCATCAACTGCGCCAGGGCTTTGACGGCGCGCACCGGGGACTGGTAAAGAGGCACGCCGGCCGCGTTGAGAACCGCGAACGGGGCCTCCATCAGGCGCGGGCCGGCGGTCCAGGCCACCACGATCGGCTTGGCGGCCGTCCGGTTGAGGCGCACCAGGTCCCGGGCCATGCGCAGCCCGGGCTCGCCGACGATCATCGTGATCACCACCACCAGGCCGTCCACGCCGGGGTCGGCCAGCATCGCCTGGATCACGTTGGCGAAACCCTCGGCGGTATTGATGGCCTGGGCGGTGACATCCACGGGATTGACCGGTGAGCCGAAGGGCGGGATATTGCGGGCGATCTCGGCGCTGGTCCGGGGCTGGAGGGCTGCCACCTGCAGGCCGCACTCCTCGGCGGTGTCGGCGCAGAGCACCCCGCCGCCGCCCGAAATGCTGACGATCCCAAGGCCCCGCCCCCCGGGGATGCGGGCCGTGCCCTTGACGGCCTTGGCCAGATCGATGAAGCCCTGGATGTCATCCACCCGGATGATGTTCTTTTGGCGGAAAAAGGCGTCGACCACCTCGTCGGAGCCGGTCAGCGCGGCGGTATGGGATGCGGCCGCACGGCTGCCGGTTTCCGAGCGGCCGACCTTGAGGACCGCCAACGGCTTGCCCGCCGCCAGCGCCTTGTCGGCCAGCCTTACGAATTTGGCCCCGTCGCGGATACCCTCGAGATAAGCGAAGACCATCCGCGTGTTCTCGTCAACCAGCATGAAGTCCATGAAGTCGGCGGCGTCCAGGTCCATTTCGTTGCCGGTGCTGACCACGTAGGAAAACCCGATGCCGCTTTCCTGGGCCATGTTGAAAATGGAGTAGCCCAGGGCCCCGCTCTGGGTCACGAAACCCACCGGCCCGGGCTGGAACGGCGCCGGGTCCAAGGCGGCCGAAAAGGCGGCGGCCGTCGGGTGAAAGAGATCCACCGCTCCCTGGCAGTTTGCCCCGCAGATCCGGATGCCGCTGCGCGCGGCCAGCTCGGCCACCTCCTGCTGAACCCGACACCCCTCTTCCCCGGCCTCGGCGAAGCCGGAGCTGAAAATCGTGACAAACGGCACCTGCTTGGCGGCGCACTGGGCCAGCATCGCCGGTACGCGCTTGTAGTTGACCACGATCAGCGCCAGATCGATATCGGCCTCGATCGATTGAATATCGGGGTAGCAGGCAAGACCGGCGATCTCGGGGTATTTGGGATTGACCGGGAAAAGGCCGCCCTGGAAGCCGTGGCGCTGCAGATAGTGCAGGGGCTTGCCGTTGATGGTCCGGATGTCCGTGGACGCGCCGATGATCGCGATCGACCGGGGGTTGAAAAACCGTTTGAGGTCTGTTGTGGCCATGAGCAACACCTCCGCCAGTTGAGGGCCAGCCGGGAAATGGCCGGCGCTATGAGAGTCTGCCCGCATATCCTCGGGGCGCCCGCGCCCCGGGCCGTGCCACAGCCGGCGGCAACGGCTGTGCTAGAAGGAAACCTTCCGGGCGATTTCCAGCACCTGCCGGATCAGGACCTCCTCGAGGCCGTTGTCCTGGGCGCGGTGAACAGCGTAGGAGATACCGAAGGCGCCCTCCACCCGCCCCTCCCGGAAGACCGGGGCGGCCACCGAGCGCAGCCCTTCGGTCAACTCCTGGTCGCTCAAGCCGTAGCCGGCTTTGCGAATCCGCGCCAGCTCCAGCGTCAGTTCCCGGGCGCTGCCGGTGGTCAACGGGGTGTGGCGCTCGAATTTGATCTTGCCGATGATCCGGGTTTGATCGGCTTTTTTCATAAAGGCGAGCACCGCTTTGCCCATGGCCGTGCAGAAAACCGGCAGGCGCGAGCCGACGCCGATGTCCAGGTTGACCACTTCCCTGGAGCGCACGCGGTCCAGGATGACGATATCGGTTTCATCCAGAATGGCGCACTGGGTGGTGACGTCGTGGGCCTTGGTGGTCTCCAGCATGTAGGGCAGCAGGCGATTCTTGATGTCCATGGTGCCGAGCAGCGCAAACCCGATGCCCAGGATCTTGGGGGTCAGGCGGTATCTGCGGCTCTGGGCATCCTG
>JASFIY010000214.1:0-4896 GCA_050122415.1 Desulfobacteraceae bacterium | reverse complement strand
CAAGTGCCACAGCCTCGGGAACCGATGCGCGCACGTCCTCGCAGTGCAGCAGCCCCAGCGCCGCCGGCACCTCCTCGTAGTCGCCCAACCGGAGCAGCGGCGTTACCACCACGCCCTGCCGCAAAGCGTGCCGCCACTCCATCTCCACATAGGGCGAATCCTTGACCTTCGGTCCGACGACCAGCAGGACGCGCCCGGCAGCGGCGATGGCATCCCTTATTTCCCGCAGGAAGGTCTGCCCACGGCTTTCCATCGCCTCGCGGTCCCACCACACCTGCACCCCGTGCTGCTCCAGGTCCCGCCACAGCCGCTTCGCGAACGGCTCGTCGTCAGCGCGGGCGTAGGAGATAAATATTGGGGGCGATTGGGTATTTGAAACTGAAGGCATGGAAGACGCCTTGTTCTTTCCGGCACCGTGCGGCTGCTCGGTCTTTCTCGGCGGAAAACGCGCGCTCACGCCTCACTCCACGATACAGGCGCGCGCGCGCTGACCGCTCTCAGTGGCGGCGCCCCGGTAACATCGATGAAGTTCTTCGTAGCTGGTGGCGCAGAAGTCGCACTTCCTGAGATCCTCCACCAGACGCTTCTTTTCCATGGAACAGCACTGTCGTGATTGCAGGTTTTTCATCGCATCCACCTCCTTGGTTTCTTACGGGGATGGTTTCCCCCATTCTATGGGCAGCACGCTTCCGCAGTGAGCTTTTGGGTGACATTTCTCGCCATGGCAGAATCCTCTATCCGGCTGGTCGAAAATTACCCGCCTTCGCCGATCATACCCGCCCGCCCATGGCACCGAGCGGGTCGTTGCGTCGATACACCCATGACGGTGATCTTTCCGAAGGTGCGTCCTATGGTTTGCCGGAACCGTTGATGGCCGCCTGGCGTTCCACTTCCCCTTCCTTGACACGATCACGGCACTCTCCGCGGCATTTTCCCGTCGTATCTCTTGATGGAATTTTCTTCATCGGATTGTCTTCTTGTAAATTTGCACCCAGCCGGTCTTGATGAACTCGTCGTTGATGCCGTCGATCCGGGACCAGAAAAGGATCGGTTTTTTGAAACTGCCGCCTTCTGAGGTAGCAGTCCCTGTGCCAGAAGGTCGATCGAAGCCAATTCCGGGTCAGGTGTTTGAAAACATCGAAAATAAGAACAAAAAAGACGGTTCCGGAATGAAACGCAGGTGGAGGCGGCACAACTATTGACGAAACTTGCGGCGATTGACGCGCAACATGTGGTGATTTTCGCCGGCGGCCGCCCGGGCCGACCCCTCATTTGGTCCAAAGTCTCGGCCTGCCACAACCGGGCGGCGGTGCCGCCGCCCAATGCGGCGCCACCGGTGACGGGCGGCTTTTCGCCGTGTCCTGCGCTTGTCCTTGAAAAGAAACCATCGGTCCATTTAGGCCCAAAACAAGCGCGACCTAATCGCTCTGCTCGAAAAAAAACTCGAAATGTCCTTAAATTCGGTCACCTCAGGCCTTCGAAGCCACGATGATCATCGCTACCAGCACGCCACCGGCCAAGGCAACCAGGCTGAATTTCTTTTTCTCCTGTTCGGCTCTGGGCAAGAGGTGCGTGGCGCCGACATAGACCAGCGCGCCTGCCGAAAGCGAGAGCAGCGCGCCCAGCGTCTCCTGTTTTATCACGCTGATGAGGGGGTAGGAGATGAGCATGCCCAAAGGGGTGGTTGCAGCAGCCGCCAGAAACGCCAGGAACATCGAATTGCGTTGGCTGACTCCCCCCTTGACCAGGAGCAGGTAGGTGATGATGCCTTCCGGAAACTCGTGCAGGACCATTCCCAGGGTGGCCAGATAGCCGGTGAAGATACTGACGGTGAAGGCAATCGAGTAAATGAATCCGTCGATGAAGGAATGAAAGCCGATGCCCAGCATGGGCACGACCCCAATGGCGTATTCGCGCCTGTCCGGGTCCTTCTCGCAGACGAAAGCCGTGACAAAACGATTGAAGAGGTGCAGGCCCAGAAACCCGGCCAGAAGCCAGATGGGGGCTTGAGGGTTCATGGAGAAGGATTTCGGGATCATGTGCAGGAAGGTGGCCGCGAAGCACCCCTGCGGCGAAGCACATGAAATAGGCGGTATTGCGCTGCCCCCAGTCGGCAAAGCGACGGATGGTAAAGATTCCCAAGGAGGTGACAATAGCGGCGATGGTGCTGGTGATCAGCGCCGTCCAGAAAGAGTTTTCCACTTGCTGATGCTCTCTTCGGGCTGTTGCAGCCGGCCGGTTGGCGGGTGCGGCTGCTGCGGTTGTCATCCATCCAGAAACCGCCGGAAACGGCTTCGGGATGCGGCCAAAGGCGGACACCGGGGTATCTACGGGACTTTCGTCGTTCTGCGGCTTGCAGAAACAACCACAAACGCGCATTGCCCCCGCCCCGGCCGCAAGGCTTCGAGCTCCCGTGTTGCCGGCAGCGGGTGCGCCAGCGTCTGTGCCCAGGCATCGATCGCGAAACCGGCTGTCAGCAGCAGCCGGTTCACCTCCTCGGCGGAATAAAAGGTGGCCTCGCGATAGAAAACACTCTCGGCCTGGTGCGCCAGGTAGTCCCGGCCGATGGCGCTTTGGCGGTCGATGAAGCCGATCACCAGGCGCCCGCCGGGTTTGAGCACCCTGTGCGCCTCGGCCAGCATTTCAGCGGCGGAATCGACAAAGCAGATGGTCGTGACCACCAAGGCATGATCGAATGTCTGGTCCTTGAAGGGCAGGTTTTCCGCCGTGCCTGCAACGACCGCGATGCCGCGTGCGGCGGCGTAGGCCAGCATCGCGGGGGAGGGGTCCAGGCCAATTTTTATCCCCAGAGGGCCGCCGAAGCGGCCGCTTCCCACCCCGATCTCGAGCCCGTGGCCCTCATAGGGCACGAATGGCCGCAGGGCAAGCAACTCCGACATGTAAGCCGCCGGGTGCTTTTGGAACCAAATCTCGTAGCGTTGATGATGGGCTTCGAAAGGCGCTGTCCTAGCCATGACCAAGCATCTCCCGCAACGTGTCGACAAAACGCCGGTTGTCTTCCGGAAGCCCCGCGGTGATGCGCAGATAACCGGTACCCAGGGCCGGGTGGTTCAGGGGCTCGACCAGGATGTCCCGGCTGCGCGCAGCTTCGATCCGCGCAGCCGGGATCGCCTCGTCAATCGGTGGCAGCGGGTTCTTGCACAACAGCAGCTTGATGCCCTCGAAGGTGCCGTAGCCTTTTTCCGCCATCGCGCTCGAGTCCATTTCCTTCCACCCCGATGATGCCTTTGGGGTTTCGCAAAATTTCAATCAACCCTTCCGGCAGTAAATATCGATGGTCTTCCCTTCAACCTTCCCCGCCACCTTGCCATTCCGAACCGCCAGAGTCTCCCCGGACTTCCAGTGCTTCAGCCCCCCCGCAACCATCTCCACCACGCGCTGCGGGATTATCGCCTGGTTCAGATCCACCTGGATGGGAGCCGGCATCGGCTCATAGCCGTTGTTGATGATCACGAAGGCGACATCGTCGGTGGAGATGCGCAGGAAGGCATAGACCAGGTCGTCCGACCAGAGCGTTATGGTCGTCCCGTACCTGAAGGCTTCGCTCTGTTTGCGCAGGCGGATCAGGTCCCGGGTCCAGTCGAAGATTTCGCGTTCTTTGCGGAACTGCTCTTTGGGTCGGTTGTCGGGGCCGATGACATCCCAGGGGAAATCGCGGCGCAGATCGCGATCATCGCCCGCCTTCCACCCCTCCAGCCCGACCTCGGTGCCGTAATAGATCTGCGGGACCCCGCGCATGGTGAAGAGCGCACCGAGGCAAAGCTTGGTGACTTTGATGGCCCAGTCGAGCCCGGCGCCGTCTCCTTGGTGCCGGCTCCGGGCATGGCTCATGATGCGCCGTTCCAAGTCGTGGTTGTCGAGCAGGGTGACAAGGCGGTTGGCGTTGCGATAGCCGCCCTTGAAGGGATTGTCGTCGTCGAGCACGCTGAGGGGCTCATTTTCGCTCAGCCGCGGGCGGGCGAGCCAATCGCGCAGGCTCTCGTCATAGATGAAGGTCGCGCGCAAGGCCGTGCACAGGGGAAAATCGAAAATCGATTCGAAGTCGTGATAGTTCTGGTACTGCAACAGCTTGCCGATATCGTCTTTGCCTTCGTAGAGCACCTCTCCGATGAGACAGACGTCGGGGTATTTGCCGCGGATCTGGTACTTGAAGAAGTGCCAGAACTTCTTCTCGACGTGTTTGACGGTATCCATGCGGATGTTGGTGACCTTGCCCCTGGTGATCCACTCTTCGATATTGTTGACGAAGTAATCGAGAACGTGGGGTTGGTCATGGTTGAAGTCCGGCAGGCCGGACAACTCACCCTTGATGTCGCCGGTCCCGCCGCTGTTGAACCAATCGGCGCCAAACTGGTCTTTGGCCCCGTATCCTGCGTGGTTCACGACCATGTCGAGGACGACCTTCATCCCCCGGGCCTCGCACTTGTCAACAAATGCCCCGAAGGTGGCCATGTCGGTGGCGGTGGGGAGATGGGAGCCGTCGAGCAGACGCTGGTCCAGGCGTTCGAAGTTCTGCGGCCAGTAGTAGTGGTACGGCTCGGTCTCCCCGGATTTTGGAATATTTTCGTACACTGGCGTCACCCAGATGGCGGTCACACCCAGACCGAGCAGGTAGTCGAGTTTTTCGATGATCCCGTCGAGCGTGCCTCCGTGGATGCTCGTGTCCGATTCGCTGGCGGACCGTTTGTTTTTGCCGAAGAAACGGTCTGTGATGACGAAGTAGATGACGTCATCCTGGGTTATTCGTTTGTTCATGGCGGGTTTTACAGTCATGATGGTCTCCCAAAGCGCGAGGGTTTTTCCGGACAGGAAGGGGGCTGTGCTGTCAGCCCGGCCCTCCTTTTTTAAATCTGTCGGTTCCGCAAAAAGCCCAAT
>JASFIY010000213.1:0-4897 GCA_050122415.1 Desulfobacteraceae bacterium | reverse complement strand
CACGCGCCCATTGCTCCGCATCCAGCTCCTGCCCCGCATCCAGCTGCTGGCGAAGCATCAGCAGGGTCGGGATCAGGGTCTTCTGGACGGAAGAGAGCCGCTCGCTGACGGCGCCCTGCTGATCCAGTTCGGTCAGTTTGGCGATCAGTTGCTGCCAGGGCAGGTTCCGGGCCAGCCGCACCAGCAGCTCCTTGACCGGCTCGATTTGCCCGGTCTCAACCAGAGCGGTGGTTTTCATGAACTTTCGCAGCTTCTCACGCAACAAAGGTTTGGCGAGCTGCCCGGCCGTCTCCAGCAAACCACCCTTGCCGCCGGCCGGGCCGACCCGCGCCAGCACTTCGGAAATACGCTGCCTGTCGCCGCCTTTCTTGCGCCGCAGTTCCTCGTCGGAGAGCCCGGCGATCAGGTCGCTTCCCAATGTCGGGGCCGGATGGGGCCGCCAGGCGAGCCAGACGCCGTTATCGACCACCCGATCGGCCATTTGCCGACACAGGGAGCCAGCCGGGAAAAAGCCGTCATCCAGAATTGCCCGGCGGGCGAGAATCTCCCAACTGGCCTTGAGCAGCGGCGGAAACGCCACCTGCTCCCCGGCAGCCGGCGCCTGGCCGGGGTGTTCCACCTGGCCCAGACGCAGGCGCAGGGCGATGACGTCGGGGTGATCGGGGCCGAGCATGGCGCCGAGATTTCCGAGGACGATGTGCAGGAGCGGCAGGCGGGGCGCGGCATCCAGCAGCAGCAGGTGCGCGGCCAAAAGTCCCAGAATGGGGTTGCCGAACTTTTCGGCCAGCAGCGCATTCATTTCTTCTCCCGCGACGATGTTGCGCCCCTGCAAGAGCGCCTGGCGGGCGATTTCAGCCAACCGAAAGAAATGCTCGCGCGGATAGGTCGAAGACCCCAGGGGCGCCATCTGCACTGCGCAGTCGGCCAAAAGGGGGTGCAAGGGCAGGGCCGCCTCACCTTCGGGCGCGACCATCACGAACACCTGGGTCGTCCAGCCCGGCGCAAGCGGCAGCGGCCGGGCCAGGGCGGGCTGTCCCGGGGGTGCCCACTCGAGCACGTAACCCCCCGGATCGAGTTCGGCGTTGAGGACGGCGTACCCATGGGCCAGGTCGCGCCCCGCGGCCTGATCGTAATCGATGAGGACATGCCGGGTGGCGTCGCAAAGACGAAACCCGTCGAAGGAGCGGGCGTAGTCCGGGAGGCTGGCCGATGTCTGGGTAAAGGGCGCGTCGCTCGGGTCGCGCACGCTCAGCAGCAGGCCGGCGCCGCTGCCGAGAATCAGGGGCGGCTCGCTCAGGGCATTGGCGACGGCCGCCTGGTGATATTCGTGGCTGGTGGTGGTGTCCTCCAAAGGCACCGGTGAGGCGAACCGCACCGGCTCGAGGACCACCGGCGGGGTCGCCGCGCCTTTTTCGACGACAAAGATTTTTTCCTGGACGGCCGCCCCGACGCTGGCCCGCGCCTTGTAGAGCCCCGGCGCCAGCTGAGTCTCGATGTGGCCGAAGCCCTGGGCCACCACCTGAAAGGCGCCGTCCAAAATCTCCACCGAGGCGGCGCGGTCGGCCACCGCGACGCTGACTGCCGTTTTAGAGTTGGACATCGGAACCTCCCGCCTGAAAAAGCTGCTGGCGTTCCGCGCCGCCCGTTACCAGGCGTGCCCGATAGAGACCCGCCGGCAAGGACAGCGACACGGTGGAAGCGTTCAGCGGCAGCGTTTCGCGGCTCTGATCGGCCCAGGTGACAGGAACCGTCGGGCTGCCTGGCGCGGGCAGATCGAGGGTGGCAAACAGCTGATTGCGCCCGTCATAGATTTCCAGCAGATCCCCGGCCGCCCAATTGGTCAGCCGCAGGGTCTGCGGCAGCCGCTGCGGCGGACGGCGGAAAAAGACGATATCACCGGTGGGGGGGATGTAGATTTCCGGCGGGTCGGCGGGGATGTCGCCGCAGGCCGCGGGCCAGGCGTTTTCGATGTAGTTCTTGAGCATCTGACCGGTGATCTCGCCGGCAGCGTCGGGCGGCGCGTGGCGCAGGGCATCCAGCAGCACATGGGTCAGCAGGCTGTGCACCTCGTCGCCGAGTTCGGCGATCGGGCGCTCCTGGGCCTTGCCGCCCTTGGGTGCGGCATAGACGCAGAAGAGTTTGACGTTGCGCGCCGCGCCGGGGTTGACGATGGTTGGCAAGGGCGGGTTGAGCATCATCTTGGTTGCCTCGGCGTCGCGGCAGCAGTCCATCACCAGCACGATTTCGCCGAACACCGCCGCCTCCTTGGCCCAGAGCGCGTAGAGCGTACCGGCGATATTCCAGTTGAAAAGACGGCTGGCGTTGGCCGCGTAAATGGCCGCCTGGGGCATCTGGTTGCGGATCTCGCAGAATCCGTGCCCGGAGAAATAGAGATACAGGCGGCAGTCGCTGTGATACTGGAGGCGGCCATCGCTCCCGGTGACCAGGTGTTGAAAGGCGACCTGGAAATCCGTGAACTGGGGGGGTGCCTGATCGGGGTCCACCGACGGCGCCTGATCGGGGCCCACCGACGGCGGCGGCTCGGGGGAGACGATGGTGGTGATGTGGTCCGGGTCGACATCACCGCCCTGCGGGTCGGTGAGCCATTGGCGAAAGCGCTCGACGTCCCGCGGTGGCCCCTGCAGCGGCGGAAAGCCTGGATTGGGATAGTGGCTGATGCCCACCAGAATGGCATAATCATCGCGCGCCATGGCTTAAAACCCGTTTTGCAGCAGCCACTGCAAGCTTTTGAGGGTGTCCGCGTCGTCGTCGAAATCCCCGTGCTTGGCCGACTGGCTCAGCGTGCCATCGCCCAGCGTGTCGGGCGCCCAGACCAGGCTATCGCGAAAATCGGCGAAGAAGGCGTGGCTGCGCGCGATTGCGGGAAACTCCGCCGCCGTGAAGATTTGGTCTTCGCTTAGATAGCGCTGCATGCCGACCAACGGCTCATCCACCGTGGTTTCCAGCAGCCCCGAGACAAAATAGAGCAGCGAGCGCGGGTAGATGATCGGCACTAGGACATCGTCCGCCTCCCAACCGTCGGTCATGGCAAAGGAACGGAAGTGGGCGATGCGCTGGCGGTGGTTGGCCAGGGTGGCGTCTAATTTGTCGTAGGTCAGCGCCGGCGCAGAAAGACCACGTCAAAGCGCGTCCGGGGCAGCATCTGGGCAGCGGCCTCGATCACCTGGCAAATGTAGATGGCGCCGGTGCTGTGCCCGATCAGGGTGATGCGCGGCAGCGCGACTCCGGCCGTTTCAAGCCTGCGCAGTTCGGTCAGAAGCGCCGTGCCGCCGTGGTTTTCCCCCGGCAGAAAGGCGTCGGCGGTATCCTTTTTCATCTGGTTCCAGATAAGGCTGCCCAATTTGTCGACATAGAGCGCGCGCAGCACCTCTTCAACCGTCGTCACATAGAGGCCGTGGCCGCGTCCCGCAGTCAAGCGCCGCAGCACCGCGACCACGATGGCGGCCACCATCTTGGCGCTCTTGAACCAGCCGATCAGGGAAAATCCCTTGGTGGTGGCTGGTGTGCGGTCAAACAGGCCGTCGGCTGCCTGGGGGCTGATCAGCGATGTGCTCGCCACCGTGGTGCCGGTGGTTCCCTTGGTGGTCGGCGGGGTCTGGCCGCCTTCGTAGAGCCCGTTGAAAACCTCCTGCAGCGCGTCCTGAAAATCGAAATCGCTCTCGATGCTCAGCTGGATTTCGGCCTCCAGGCTGGCCTGGTCGAGGGGGGTGCCCTTGAGGGTGGCGCTGATTGCCGCCTCGCTTTTGCCCGCTTCAACCTCCAGCGCATCCGGCGGGGTGCTGCGCGCTCCCTGAAACCAGGCATCGAATTCCTGGCGCAGCTTGATCTCGTCCACCGCAACCCCGGCCGCGCCCTTGAAGCCGACCCCGCTGGGCAGCTTTTTTAAAACCCACTCGGCCGCTTTTTTGACGAACTCGCGGAATATCTTTTCCTGAGAGATGTCCGCCAGGTTGTTGCGCACCGTTTCCAGAAGGCCGGACTCCCAGACGAAAAACAGGGGGTAGGCGCCGGCCGTCGCATAGACCGGCAGCAGGCGCTGGGCAATTGCCCGCCCGGCAGTCTCTTTGACCAGACCGCCATGAAAATGGATCACCAGCCCTGCCGCCGGTTGGCGATTGACCGCTTCGGTGACCATGCGCGCCACGTCTTCCCGGGTGGTGCGTGACCGTGGGCTGAGCTGACCGTTGGCCAAATGGATGATATGGTCATTGTCGGTTGCCATGAGATCTCCTCCCCTGTGAAGTCGGTGAATGGATCGGCACAGCGTGAGATGGCGTTGCAACGCTTGCCATCGTCAACAACCAAGTCTTGACGGGCCAGTGGAAAGTCGAAATTCGAGATCGTGGTGCAGGTTCGATTCGGAAGCAACGCATCAGCGGGGCGTGCTGGCATTGCTGGATTGCTTCCGGGGAAGCGGCGATCAGCGTGGTCGGGTTGGCCTTTTGAAAAACACTGTAGCTGAACCGTTTGCCTATGGAAAGAAAAAAATGAAGGGCCCAAAAAAATGCCAAATGGGTAGATAATCCCATCGCTGCTCCGGGGAGGAGATGACACCGCCGGAACCTTTGCAATCCCCCATCAAATCTGGTATCGGAAAACAATAGCGGCTCATTTCCATCGATCGCCTCTACCTTGTCAATCAGCCGCGTGCTTCGCTGAGATCCCCGCCTTTTCTCTGTCGACCTGCGCAGCCGCACCCATGCGCGCCTGGACGACGGCCAATGGACACCTCACCAGCGATGGTGGCCGCCAATGAGCGTTTTCATCAGCTACAGCTCCCAGGACAGGGAATTTGCCCGGCGTCTCGCCGGCGATCTCAAAAATCACGGGATTACTGTCTGGTTCGACGAGACCGAGCTTTTGCCCGGTGATTCGA
>JASFIY010000212.1:0-4898 GCA_050122415.1 Desulfobacteraceae bacterium | reverse complement strand
AAAGCCCGTATCGGACAATCCATTCGCGGGGAAAAGAACCCTGAACGTCGTGCCCTTGCCGACCTCGCTGTGGAGTTTAAGTGCACCCTTGTGACCGCACACGATGCCGAGGACGGCGGACATGCCCAGCCCGCGCCCCATAAACTTGGTAGTGTAGAACGGATCGAAGATCTTTTCTATGGTCTCGGCGTCCATACCGCAGCCCGTGTCGGACACCTCGAAAAAAGTATAAACGCCTTCGGGCAGCGGCTCTTTCAGACTGGCTCGCTGGACCTCATTGATATCATTGAGATAGGTACGGTCACAATCCATTGCGCCGGTGGACAGGGTGATGACACCGCTCTTGTCGCCGATGGCTTCCGAGGCGTTGATTATCAAGTTCATGATAACCTGGCGGATTTGCGTCACGTCGCCGTCAAAGGTGGGCAGGTTTTCGGCAAGGTTGTATTTGAGAACGGCCTTCTTCGATATCGAGGCCTCGACCAGGCGCGCCATCTCCTCTAAAAGCCTCCCGGTGTCGATCGGCTCGATGACGTACCGGCCTTTGCCCGAGTAGGCCAGCATCTGCTTAACCAGTTCCGCTGCGCGCCTGGACGCCCTCTTGATCTCCTGGAGGTTGCCGCGTGCCGGCGAAATGGGCGAGAGTCTGTCCAGCGCCAGATCTGCGTTGCCCAGGATGGCCATCAGGATATTGTTGAAGTCGTGGGCGATGCCGCCGGCCAGCACGCCCAAGCTCTCGAGTTTCTGCGCGTGCTGCATCTGCCGTTCGAGCGCCAGTTTCTCTTCCTCGGCCTGTTTGCTTTCGGCGATCTTGTCGTACAACTCCTTGTTGGCTTTGGCAAGTGCCACCGTTCGTTCCTCGACCCGCACTTCCAACTCGTCGTGAGCCTTTCGCAGCGCCGTCTCTGCTTGCTTTAACGCGGTTACGTCGCGATGGATAACAATGCTAAAAACGTGTTTACCTTCCTGGTCGCGCAGAATAGCGGTCTTAAGTTGAATGTCCAGCAGATCTCCGTTTTTCTTCCAACGCTTGGTTTCAAAAAATACTGTTCCATCCTCTAAAGTGCGCCTCCAAGCCGCTTGGGTCGCTTCAGTCTCCCCGAACGGGACAAAATCAATCCGATCGCCAATCAGTTCTTCTCTGGACCAACCATAAACCTGTACAAAGGCATCGTTGACATAAGTGGCGCTTCCCTCTGAATCGTATACTACTACCGGATCTGGAATGGCTCCTACAAGCGTGCGATAGCGATCCTCACTCTCCCGCAGCGCTTCCTCAGCCTTCTTCCTTTCTGAAATATCGCGCATTGAACCGACAAGCCTTACAGGGGTACCCTGGCTATCTCTCATCAACAAGGTAGTTATCGAACAGGGGTGTTGGGAGCCGTCTTTATCTTTCAGATTAATTTCATAGTCATTAACCATTCCCTTGTTTAAAATGAGCTCCAAAAATTCGTCCCGTTCTTTTGGGTCGGTGTAAATATCAAAAAGTGATTTGCCAATTAACTCCTTCCGTTCATATAAAGAAAATTTGTTAACTGAGGGGCTGACTTCCAAAATAGTCCCGTCCATGCCTGCTTCGTAATAGACATCTTGTAGATTTTCAAATATTCTCCTGTATCTTTCCTCACTCTTCAGCAATTTATTCTCCGCCCGCTTGCGTTCTGTGATATCCCGCAAGGCCGTTATTCGAATGGATCGACCTTGGTAGTCTATCCTTCGGCCCTGAATTTCACATGGAAATGTGGTCCCGTCTTTGCGCAAGGCGGTCACTTCGTATGACTCTTCATAACCTGACAACATTTTGTTATTCACATGCTCACGATCTTCAGGTACGATCCATGCCGTTCCATGTCTGCCGACAGCTTCAGCGCGACTGTAGCCAAATATCCTTTCCGCAGCCTGGTTTTGATCCAAGCAGATGCCTTTCTCAGAAAGGAATATGACTTCAAAAGATGCCTCAGACAGTGCCTTGAGCCGCTCTTCGCTTTCCTTCAGTGCATCAAACCTACGTATGCACTCAGCTTCTGCTAGCTCTAATTCCTGAATCCTTTTCTCTAATTCTTCATAGGTTGGTTTTTTTGTCATTGGAAGGATATCCACTTTAAAAAAGGGCGTGATTCAGAATAAAAAAAGAGGGACGTCCATTCACATATTAATATGGTTTGGGCCGCAGTTGATTCCATTTGCTATGGTTGAAGGGGCGCCTATGGGTTTAGCGTGATCGCCAGATTAAGCCTTGACTCATGGACCATACCACGCGTCCATGCTGAACCGCTTGTTTGGCGCTGGAAAGGCTTTGAAATCGGCGATCAAGTATGGCCGATTTTTCACCCAGATTCACTGCTATTGAACCCGAATCAGGTGCGATCACTATGCGGACGAAAATCATTTTTGATATACTTCTTCCATGACCTGCAACGCAAGGCGCGCCGATACCGTCGCGGGGCCGCCGCCCATTTCAATCCCGACTTCCACCGCTTCCAGGACCTCGTCATAGGTCGCCCCCGCGGCGGCGGCCTGTTCGATGTGCCACTGCATGCAGGATTCGCAGTTTATGCGTACCGAGATGCCGATGGCGATGAGCTCCTTCTCCCGCTTCTTGAGCGCCCCGTCGGAAAAGGCCGCCTTTTCCATCTCCAAAAACGCCTTGTAAACCCCCGAGCCCTTCTCGATCAATTTCTGATGGGCCCATTTGCGGGTCCGCGCCAGATCCTGCAGCTTTTCCCTGCTCATGGAAATCCCTTATTTTGGTGCGTGCGCCACGGGTCTTCGTAAAATTATTTACACCACATGCCCCTCCCGGGGCACGATGCAGATGAAGCGCAGCGGCTCCGCGCCGGCATTGCGGTACTGGTGCGGCTTGCCGGCCGGGACGTAGGCGTAGGCGCCGGGGCCCACCGGGGTGTCACGGCCGTCCAGATGCAGGACGCCCTCGCCGGCCAGGACGTAGTTGATGTGGGGCCAGGGGTGGGCGTGGGCCGGCGAAAAGCCCCCTTGCCCCAGCTCGACGATCCGCATGACGTGATCCTCCCAGCCCTCCCGGGCGGAAATCAGGACCTTCATGGCGGCATTCCGGGCCTCCGGGCTCCGGATCGCGCTGGCGATCAGCTCGTTTTCATTGGCGATGATCATGGGACACCTCAAATCAAAGGTTGCGGCAGAGAAAAATGCCGGTTACCGGGTTGGATTTCGGCGGCTGTCCGGTTCGGGATGCGCCCAGAACCGCTACTCCTGCCGGTCGGGAAACCGCGCCCGCAGGGCCAGCAGCCCGCCGGCCATCAGGGCGCCGCCCAACAGGGCGATCCCCAGGCCGAACCGGGCGTGGCTGCCCATCATGCCGATAAAGGTCGGCGCCAGGCCCCCGCCGATCAGAAAGGCCAGCGGGATGGTCATCGAGACCACCACGTTGCGGCCCCCCGGGGGGCCGATGGCGGAGAGGGCGGAAAGGCCCGCCGGAAAGAAGCAGACCGCCAGCAGGGGTTGCAGGATGACCAGCAGCGGGACCCAGCGGGCCGCGGCCACCCCCAGGAGGGCGGTGAGGCCGCCGGAGACCAGCAGCACCGCCCCGATGGTCCGCTTGGTGCCGAAGCGGTCGGCGGCCCAGCCCCCCAGGAGGGCCGTGGGGATCGTCGCCATCCGTGAAAAGGCCACCAGGCTGTTGGCCCAGCCCTGGTCGAGGCCGCGCTCGGCCACCAGGTAAAGGGGCAGCATGGTGTAAAGCCCCAGGGTGCTGCTGATGCCCAGAGAAAAGAGGAGTATCAGCAGCCAGAAGGCCGGCTGGGCCGCCAGGTCGCGCAGGACCCGAAAAGCCGGCCGCTCGCCGGGCAGGTCCCCGCCCGGCCCCCGGATCAGAAAGGCCAGCCCGATCGCCAGCGACAGCCCCCCGACGACGGCGAAAGCCGTGCGCCAGGTGAAAAAGGCCAGCAGCAGCTCGGCCACCAGCGGCGCCGTGGCGAACGCCAGGTTGGGTGCCAGCTCGTGCACCGAAATGGCCTTGCCCCAGTCGCGGGGGTGGATCAGGGTGGTCAGCGTGGCGACCCCCGAGGGCAGGTAGAGCCCGGCGGCAAAACCCGTCAGGACCAGCCCCACCCGGATCGCCGCGAGGCTCTGGCACAAGGCGGTGCCCAAAAGGGCGAGGCCCATCAGGCCGGCTGAAAGGGCCACCGTGCGGCGGTGGTGAATCCGGGCCGAAATGAAACCGGAGCCGGCCAGGGCCACGAAATAGCCGGCGGAGATCAGCAGAAAGAGCGATCCGGCCGCACCGTGGCCGATGCCGAGGTCGGTCTCGATGACCGGCATCAGGGGGGCGGGCAGGATCCGCGCCAGGAAGTTGAGGTAGAAGAGAGCGGTCAGAAAGAGGACGACCCCCAACCGCCCCCGCAGTCCGGCCCCTTGGGGCGGGCCGGCGGCGGCGGTTGGCAGCGGGTAGCGCGCGGGCTGGGGGCTTCCGGCGTTCATGGCGTGTGGGGGCGCTGCTGGGGTGCGTCGGTGGAGAGCATCCGGCGCAGCCGGTCATAGGCCGGCGGCAGGAGCTGCCGGGCGTCGTCCACCAGGCCGTCGCAGTCTCCGGCGGCCATCAGCTGCGCCACGGCATGGCCGGTGGCCAGCTTGCTGAAGGCCCAGGGCTGCAGAAACGGGGTGAAGCGCGTCCGCAGGTGTCCGGCCAGCGCCAGCAAAAGGGTGGTCCCGGTTCCCGGGCAGGCCTCGATCTCGATTTCATGGTGGCCCACCGTGCCCGCGTCCCAGCGATAGGCCACCGCATCGATCGCCATTTCCGCCAAGGGAAGAAGGGCCGGTGTTTGGACCCTGAAAACCCCGCGCACCCGGCGGAGGGTTTCACGCTCCTGGATCGGGACCAGACCGTGGCGGGCGAGAGCGTCGGCCGCAGGTTCGTG
>JASFIY010000211.1:0-4901 GCA_050122415.1 Desulfobacteraceae bacterium | reverse complement strand
AGACCGATTCCAACGTCGAGGTCATCATGGTCACCGGCTACGCGGACATCGAGGGCGCCGTGGAGGCCATGAAAATGGGGGCTTACGATTTTCTGGCCAAGCCGTTCAATCTGGATCGGCTCGAAATACTGATCGAAAGAGCCTTTCAGCGGGTCAGCCTGGAGCGCGAAAACCGGCTGCTGCGCCACTCCCAGACCGTTTTGGGCCCCCGCAAACTCATCGGCCATTCGGCCGAGATGGAGCAGGTGCGCTTTCTGATCACCAAGGTGGCCCCGACCCTGGTGCCGGTCTTGATCACCGGGGAAAGCGGCACCGGCAAGAACGTGGTCGCCCGCTCGATCCACCGGTTGAGCCCCCGCAGCGACCACCCCCTGGTCACCAAAAACTGCGGCACCCTGGAAAAGAGCCTGATTCGCAGCGAACTCTTCGGCCACCGCAAGGGGGCCTTCACCGGCGCCCACGAAAACCGCGACGGGCTGCTATCCGTGGCCCACAAGGGGACCCTCTTCCTGGATGAAATCGGCGAGCTCTCCCTGGAGGTCCAAAGCGCCCTGCTGCGGGTGCTGGAAAACCAGACCTACCGGCGGGTGGGCGACAAGGATGAGCGGCACGTGGACATTCGCTTCATTTTCGCCACCAACCGCTGCCTCACCGATGAGGTCCAGAACGGCCGCTTCAGCCAGGCCCTTTTTCACCGCCTGAACGTGTTCAACATCAACCTGCCGCCCCTCCAGGACCGCAAGGAGGACATCCCGGCGCTGGTGGAGTATTTTCTCGCGCGGCTCTGCCCCGGAGGGACCCGCTGCCGCATATCCCAGAAGGCCATGCAGTGTCTGCTGGGCTACAGCTGGCCGGGCAATGTCAGGGAGCTGCAGAACGTGATCGAGCGCGGGATCATCCTGGCCGAAAACGACCTGATCACCGAACTCAGCCTGCCGCGCGAGCTGGTCGACGCCGGTCGCGAAGGACCGGTTCAGGCGCCGTTTCTGTCGTTGGAGGACCTTCAGCGGCAGCACATCCTGCGGGTGCTGAAATTTGTCGGCGGCAGTCGCGGTCAGGCGGCCGAAATTCTCGGCATCGGCCGCAAAACGCTCTACCGCAAGCTCAAGGAAATCGATCCGGCCGGCGAGGCATTCGGCGGTCAAGGACCGGGGGCGGGTCTGGGGGGCGGGGGCCTGCAAAAAGCGGGGCGCTCCGAATAGCGATGACCTTCACCGCCAAGGGGGAGCCGGTACCGGCTCCCCCTTGGCGGTTGTGTGTTGCGGCTGCGGGGTTGCGGCCCGCAGGGCGGCTTACCAGTTGAAGACCTGGTCGAGCTCCTCGTCCTTGACCTGGAAGGTGACGTTGTGGGGCGCCAGGGCCTGTTTTTTGAAGTAGTCCGGCAGCCGGTCGTCCTTTTTGTTGAAGCCGGCGGCGGCGTTGAAGGCGCGCTCCTTGGCGAGCACGGATTTTCCCAGGGCGGTGACGTCATCGGCGGTCAGCTCGAGGCCGGTGAAGCCGTTGATGACATCCAGCAGCGCCTGGAAGGTTTCCGGCTGGTCCAGGATCGCAAAGGCGATGAACAGGCACATGCCCGTCGAGTCCACCGCCGCGGTGGCGATCTGCAGGTTGCGCGACAGCTCGATCTGGCCCTCGGGCTTGAGGGGGTCGACGTTGCCGCCGACCCCGAGGATGTTGGCGGTGACGGCGTAGCCGGCGGTGTGGTCGGCGCCCATGGGACTGGTGGCGTAGGTCACCCCCTGGCCCTGCACCCCGCGGGGGTCGTAGGCCGGCATGGCCTGGCCCTTGACCACGGGCACGCGCTCAACGCCGAAGACGCGGCCGGTGACCGCCGCGCCGGAGCCCAGGATGCGCCCCAGGGGCGTGCCCTTGCCGATCTCCTTGACCATCTCGATGGCCGCCTGGGCGTCGCCGAACTTGGCCAGCCCGGCCTCCATGGCCACCGCGATGGTGGCGCCCATTTCGATGGTGTCCAGGCCGAAGTCGTCGTCCAGGCGGTCGAGGCTGGCGATGGCGTCCAGATCGTCGATGCCGCAGTTGGGGCCGTGGGCCCAGACGGTCTCGTACTCGGGCTGTTTGGTGACGTACTGGCCGTCTTTGTCCACGTAGGTGCCCGAGCAGCGGATGACGCAGCCGCGGTGGCAGCCGTGGGTGGCCTTGCCGCCGCGGGCGATTTCGGTTTCGGCCAGGGTCTCGCCGCTGACCTTGGCGGCGCCCTCGAAGCGGCCCCAGGTGAAGTTGTGGGTGGGCAGCGCGCCGGCCTCGTTGAGGACGTTGGTGAGGACGTTGGTGCCGTATTTGGGCAGTCCCTGGCCGGTGACGGCGTGCTGGCGCAGGCCGGCGACGAAGGCCTTGTTGGCGGCCTTGAATTTTTCGGGGTTCGCCGGCGAGCGCATGGGCATGCCGGCATCGTCGAGCACGATGACCTTGATGCCCTTGGCGCCCATGACGGCGCCGACGCCGCCGCGGCCGGCATGGCGGGTGGGCCGCAGCTCCATGTCGGAGAAGGCCACCGAGGCCCCCGAGAGCTTCATCTCGCCGGCCTGGCCGATGGAGATGGTGGCGATCTTGTCGCCGTAGCGGGTCTTCATTTTCTCGACGGTGTCGTAGTTGCCCAGCATGCGCAGGCTGTCGTCGGCCTCGATCTTGACGCCGTCCTTGTTGACGAGGACGCGGTAGAGGGTGTTGTCGGCGGGTTTGCCCTCCAGCACGATGGCGGCATAGCCCAGGCGGGCGAGGACCTGGGCGGCCTGCCCGCCGGAGTTGGACTCTTTGATGCCGCCGGTAAGCGGGCTTTTGCAGCCCACCGAGATGCGCCCGGACATGGCCGCGGCGGAGCCGCTGAGCAGCCCGGGTGCGATCACCAGCTTGTTTTCGGCCCCCAGCGGATGGCAGGTGGGGGGCACTTCCTGGGTGACCAGGGTGGAGGTCAGGGCGCGTCCGCCCAGCCCGGCGTAGGCGCCCACCGGCTCGGCCTTGGCGCTGGGACCGGACGCCCCGCCCATCTGTATTCTCAGTATCTGATCCATACCTTTTCTCCTTTTTTCAGGCGTCCGTATACCCAAACCCACCGGCGGCCGCTGTCCTCAAAGGGCCAGGGTCTGGCGCAGTTGGTCGGGCTTGAAACCGACGATCACGGTGTCACCGACCTGGATGGTGGGAAAGGAGCACTCGGGGTTCAGTTGCCGCAACGCCCGCATGGCGGCGTTGCGCTCCTCGCCCACCAGCAGGTCCATTTGAATCAGGCGAAAATCGACGCCCTGATCGCGCAGATATTTTTTGGCGTCCTTGCAGTGGCTGCAGGTCATCAGGGAATAGAGCGTGACATCGGGCTGACGCGTGGGGTTCGGTTTTTCCATGGTCTCTTTCCGGGTGCGGTGGCATCGGGTGGAGTGAATTCGCGGCTGCGGCGACGGCGGCCGGGAATCCAACAAACGGCTATGGGGCACACGCCGCCGTGTGCCCCATAACCCCTTCTTTTCAGATGCTTTCCGGGTTTCCGGTCGGCATTTCCGCTACAAGGCGTTGCGGTAGATTTCGATCACATCCTTCAGGGTTGGACAACGCGGATTGGTCAGACCGCAGGCGTCCTTCTGGGCGTTTTCGGCCATGGTCGGCAGGTCTTGCTCTTTCACCCCGAGCTCCTGCAAACCGCTGGGGATCCCGACGTCGGTCGAGAGCGTCTTGATGGCCGAAAGGGCCAATTCAGCGGCCGCGCGGGTGGAAAGGCCGGCGGTGTTTTCGCCCATGGCCTCGGCGATGTCCACGAAGCGGTCCATTTTCGCGATCAGGTTGAAGCGCGACACGTGGGGCAGCAGAATCGCGTTGCAGACGCCGTGGGGCAGGTCATAGAAGCCGCCCAGCTGGTGGGCCATGGCATGCACGTGGCCCAGGCTGGCGTTGTTGAAGGCCATGCCGGCCAGGTACTGGGCGTAACACATCTTGTCGCGCGCCTCCATGTCGTTGCCGTTGGCGACTGCGGCCCGCAGGCTGGAGGCGACCAGGCTGATGGCCTGCAGGGCGCAGGCGTCGGTGACCGGTGTTGCCGCGGTGGAGACGTAGGCCTCGACCGCGTGGGTCAGGGCGTCCATGCCGGTGGCGGCGGTCAGCCCCGGCGGCATGCCCACCATCAGCAGGGGGTCGTCGATGGCCACGTTGGGGGTCACGCGCCAGTCGACGATGGCCATCTTGACCTTGCGGCTGGTGTCGGTGATGATGCAGAAGCGGGTCATTTCGCTGGCCGTGCCGGCCGTGGTGTTGACCGCGATAAAGGGCGGCATGTTCTTGGTGGATTTGTCGACGCCCTCGTAGTCGCGGATGTTGCCGCCGTTGGTGGCGACAATCCCGATGCCCTTGCCGCAGTCATGGGAGCTGCCGCCGCCCAGGGAAATGATCAGGTCGCAGCCCTTGTCCTGGTAAAGCTTCAACCCCTCGTGAACGTTGTTGTCGGTGGGGTTGGGCTGGGTGCCGCTGTAGACCACCGAATCGACTCCGGCGTCCTGCTTGATGACCTCCAGCACCTGGTCCACGATACCGGCATCCAGAACGCCCTTGTCGGTGCAGATAAAGGGTTTCTTGCCGCCCAGGGTCTTGATCTGGTTGCCGATTTCCTTGTAGGCGCCGACCCCCATGAGGGTCACCGTGGGAATGAAAAAACCGTAAACTTGTTCTCTGACAGCCATGTGGTACCTCCTTGTTCGTTTGGGTTGGTGTGGGTTGGATTTCTGCCCTACCCCCTTAGCAAGCAGGGGGCCAAGCTGTTCAGGAGGTTTTCGCTCAGAAACTGAATGGGGTTAAGATTTTGAAAAAATATCGAAAAAAAATTCATGCGACACTTCTTGACGGGTGTTGGGTGTCTGTCGCCGCCCGGCTGTGGGCTGGCCGGGGGCCCCTGGTGGGTC
>JASFIY010000210.1:0-4903 GCA_050122415.1 Desulfobacteraceae bacterium | reverse complement strand
CCCCCTGCTGGAGAAAACCCTCGCGCTCTTCAACGAACGCCACCCCGACCAGGTGGCCGTCTTCGGCAACCTGGGCAGCATGGGCGGGCTGCGGGCGCTGAGGCAAAACCTCTGCCACATGGCCTCCAGCCACCTGCTGCAGGAGGACGAGACGGAATACAATTTCGATTTCGCCGTAAAGGAGCTGGACCAGCTGCCGGTGGTGATCAATTTTTGCCGCCGTGAGCAGGGGCTGCTGCTGGCCTCCGGCAACCCCAAGCAGATCCAGACGGTCGCCGACCTCGGGCGTCCGGGAGTCAAAATCGTCAACCGACGCCTGGGCACCGGCACCCGGCTGCTCTTTGACCGCGAGCTGCAAAAAGCCGGTCTGCAGGGCGAAAAAATCGCCGGTTACACGGAAGAAGTGCTGCGCCATTTGGATGTCGGCCTGGCGGTGTTGACCGGCCAGGCGGATGCCGGGCCGGGCATCCGGCCGATCGCCGCCCAGCTGGGGCTGGACTTCATCCCGCTGCGCTGGGAGCGCTACGATCTGCTGGTGACCCGGGAGCGCTTCTTCGACAAGGGGATCCAGTATTTTCTGGGTCTGCTGCACGAGGACGCCTTCAGGGCCATGGCCGCCCGCTATGAAGGCTATGACGTCTCCAGCAGCGGGACCATGATTTTCCCGCCGCAGGCATCGGCCGACTGATGACACCGGCCGAAAGCAAACCACCAGGACGCATCACCCGCTGTTAACGAGGAGGAGAGAGATGAAGCGATTTGGCTTTTTTTTGTTGGCCGCCCTGTTGATCGGCGGATCCGGGGCCTTGGCGGAGGAGAAGGTCCTCATGATGGCCACCACCACCAGCACCGACAACACGGGGTTGCTGGATTACCTGGCGCCCGAATTCAAGCAGGACACCGGCATCGAGCTGCGCTGGACTGCCACCGGCACCGGCAAGGCCCTCAAGCTGGGGGAGAACTGTGACGTCGACGTCCTGCTGGTGCACGCCCCGGCCGCCGAGAAACAGTTCGTCGCCGACGGCTTCGGCGTCAACCGCCGGGAGATCATGTACAACGACTTCGTGATCATCGGCCCGGCCGACGACCCGGCCGGCATCCAGGGGCAGGGGGTCTCGGCGGCCATGGCGGCCATCAAGGAGAAAACGGCGGTTTTCGTCAGCCGCGGGGACAATTCGGGCACCCACAAAAAAGAGCTGTCCCTCTGGGAGGCCGCCGGGCTGCCGATCCCCGAAAAAGAGGCCTGGTACATCCAGACCGGCCAGGGGATGCTGGTCACCATCAACATCGCCGCCGAGCGCAACGGCTACACCATGACCGACCGCGGCACCTATATCAAGTACGAGGCCGACTTGAAGGGCAACCCGCCGCTCAAGATCCTGGTGGAAGGCGATGCCGTGCTGCTCAACCAGTACAGCGTGATGGCGGTCAACCCCGAGCGCTGCCCCAAGGCCCAACTGGAACTGGCCACTGCGTTCAGCGACTGGATGGCCGGTGAGAGGGGCCAGGGACTGATCGGCGGCTTCAAGCTGTTGGAAAAACAGCTCTTCACGCCCAACGCCCAGTAAACCGGCTGAGGGGACTCACTCCAGCTGATCAGGTGAACGGGGGCCGGCCGGCCCCCGTTCGATTTCGGGGTGCCGACCGCAGGTGCACCCCCGCCCACCTTCTTTTCGGCAGGCACCATGGATTTTCTGCTCGGCGGTTTCCTTTCCGCGATCCGGCTGCTCGTAACGGGCGACAGCGAAACCTATTCGGCCGTTTTCGCGACCTTACGGGTTTCCAGCTATTCCATGGCGGCCAGCCTGGCGCTAGGGGTGCCGGGAGGCTTTTTCCTCGGCCACTTCGATTTCCGCGGCAAGCGTCAGCTGCGCCTGGTGGTGGACACCCTGCTGGCGCTGCCCACCGTCCTCGTGGGGCTACTGGTCTACGCCTTTCTCTCCCAGCGGGGGCCGCTGGGGGAGTGGGGGTTGCTGTTCACCCTGCCGGGGATCGCCATCGGCCAGACATTCTTGGCCCTGCCCGTGGTGGTGGCCCTCACCGCCACGGCGGTGGAGGCCATGGACCGCCACCTTCGGACCACCCTGATCACCCTGGGCGCCAGCCGCACCCAACTGCTTTTCAGCATCCTGTGGGAGGGGCGCTTCGGTATTCTGGCCGCCGCGGCGACCGCTTACGGCCGGGTGATGACCGAGGTGGGGATCTCGATGATGGTGGGGGGCAACATCAAGTGGTTGACCCGGACCATGACCACGGCCATCGCCCTGGAGACCAACAAGGGGCAGTTCGGCATGGGGGTCGCCCTGGGACTGGTGCTCATGGCCATCGCCTTCGGGGTCAATTTTTCGGTTTCATTTCTGCGCAGGAGGTGAGGGGGTGCAGCCGCCGCTTTACGCCATCCGCGCCTTGGCGCACGCCTACGGCGGCGGCCCGCCGGTGCTGGCCATCGAGCGCCTGAGCGTGGCCGCCGGATCCATCCTGGGGCTGGTCGGCCCCAACGGCAGCGGCAAGAGTACCCTGCTCAAGCTGCTGGCCTTCGTGGAAAAACCGGCCGCAGGCGAGATCCGCTTCAAGGGCCGGACCGAAACGCCCTTCTCCAACGCGGTGCGCTTCCAGGTGACCCTCCTGACCCAAGAGCCCTACCTCATGCGCCGCACGGTCCATGCCAACGTCGCTTACGGCTTGAAGCTCAGGGGCCGGCGCCGGGACTGCCGCCGGGAGGTGGCGGCCGCACTCTCGCTGGTGGGGCTCGCGCCGGAGCGTTTTGCCAACCGCAAGTGGTTTCAGCTCTCCGGCGGCGAGGCCCAGCGGGTGAGCCTGGCGGCCCGCCTGGCGCTGCGGCCCGAGGCCCTGCTGCTGGATGAGCCCACCGCCAGCGTGGACGCCGCCAGCGCGGAGCTGATCAAGGCGGCGGTTCTGCGGGCGCGCGACCAGTGGGGCACCACCCTGGTGGTCGCCAGCCACGATCGGCAGTGGCTGCATGAAATCTGCGACGACAGCCTGCACCTTTTCCGGGGGCGGATCCTGGAAAACGGGGCCGACAACCTGCTCTTCGGCCCCTGGCGGCCCGGGCCGGAGGCATACTGGCACAAGCCGCTGGAGGGCGGCGGGATGATCCGCGTGCCGCCGCCGCCCGACGATGAGGCCGTGGGTGTCTTGGATGCCCGGGCGGTTTCACTGGCCGCACCCGGCGCCCCGTCGCCCCCTGGGCTGAACACCCTGGGGGGGGTGGTCTCCCGTCTGCTCCTGGAAAAGCACACCGGCCGGATCGTGGCCACCATCAGCGCCGGCCCCCTGGCGCTGACCGTCAAGCTCGACGCCGAGCGTGTGCAGGCCTTCAAGCTCTATCCAGGCCAAGCGGTGCGGGTTGATTTCGCACCCGAGGCCGTGGCCTGGTGCGGCCCCGCCTGAGGACGCGCTTGCCGGCGATGCCGACCTCCCCCCCAAAGTCCTGTGGACCCTATAAAACCCGCCCCCCGGCTGCGGGCCTCAGACCAGCCCCTGGTCCAGCATGGCCTCCACCACCTTGACGAACCCGGCGATGTTGGCGCCGTTCATGTAGTTGCCCGGTGTGCCGTATTCCTCGGCGGCCGCCAGGCAGACCTGGTGGATGCTCCTGATGATGACCTGCAGGCGCTCTTCGACCTCCTGGCGCGGCCAGCTCAGGCGCATGCTGTTCTGGGCCATCTCAAGCCCGGATACGGCCACGCCGCCGGCATTGGCGGCCTTGCCCGGGGCGTAGAGAATGCCGCTGTCCAGAAAGCGGGTGATGCCCTCCGGGGTGGTGGGCATGTTGGCGCCTTCGCAGACCAGGGCGACCTGGTTTCCGATCAGGTTTTCGGCGTCCCGGGCGTTGATTTCGTTCTGGGTGGCGCAGGGAAAGGCCAGGTCGGCGGGGTGGTCCCAGAGGGGGTTGTGCTCCAGGGTGGGGTCCACCGGGGTGTAGACCACGCCGTCGTACTTTTCGGCGTACTCCGCGATCCGGCCGCGGCGCACGTTTTTCAAAAACATGACGAAATCCAGCTTGTCGCGGTCGATGCCGGCCTCATCGTAGATGTGGCCGGAGGAGTCCGAGAGGCTCAGCACTTTGGCGCCCAGGGCGATGAGCTTCTCGGCCGTGAACTGGGCCACGTTGCCCGAGCCCGAGATCAGGCAGCGCTTGTCCTCCAGGGTTTGGCCGCGGGTGGCCAGCATTTCGGCGGCGAAATAGACGCAGCCGTAACCGGTGGCCTCGGGCCGGATCAGGCTGCCGCCCCAGTTGACCCCTTTGCCGGTCAGGATGCCGGTGAAGCGGTTGCTGAGTTTCTTGTAGGTGCCGAAGAGGAAGCCGATCTCCCGGGCGCCCACGCCGATGTCGCCGGCCGGGACGTCGGTGTCGTGGCCGATGTGGCGGAAGAGCTCCTGCATGAAGCTCTGGCAAAAGCGCATCACCTCGCCGTCGGACTTGCCCTTGGGGTCGAAGTCCGAGCCGCCCTTGCCGCCGCCCATGGGCAGGGTGGTCAGGGCGTTTTTGAAGACCTGCTCGAAGGCCAGAAACTTCATGATCGAAAGCGTGACCGAGGGGTGGAAGCGCAGCCCACCCTTGTAAGGGCCGATGGCGCTGCTCATCTGAACGCGAAAGCCGCGGTTGACCTGGATCTCCCCGCGATCGTCCTGCCAGGGCACCCGGAACATGACCACCCGTTCGGGCTCCGCCAGGCGCTCGAAGACCTTCTGCCGCCGGTACTCGGGGTTGCGCTCCAGGACGGGCTGGACCGATTCCAGCACCTCGCCCACTGCCTGATGGAATTCCTTTTCACCCGGATCACGGTTGGTGATCCGGTCCACGATCTCGTTCATGGGCTTCCTCCGTTTGAGGGATCAGAATCGCTGCGCAGGACCTCGTGTTGTCAAATTTCAACCT
>JASFIY010000209.1:0-4907 GCA_050122415.1 Desulfobacteraceae bacterium | reverse complement strand
GTCGACCACCGTCCAGCCCTTTTCCCTGGCCTCATCGAGGGCTTGGTCCAGGCGGCCGACGGCCGAGTTGCGGTCATAGGCCCACTCGCGCTCGCTATCGGTGTGGTGCACGATGAGGGCAAACCGGGCCCCCTCTCCGGCAGTCGTCCACTGAAGCATCTGGAGGTCGCCGTCGGAGTTGCCGAAGGCCGCGATGGGCCGCCGGCCGATGTACTGATGGATGCCCACCGGCTTGCCGGCCTTGTCGTCGATGAAGTTCAGCTCCGGCAGACGGGCAAGGACAGGCTTGCCGTCATGCAACTCGTACTTCGTTTTGATGCTGCTGCCGACGACCTGTTCGGGGGGGATGCCGTAGACTTTCTCGGTCCAGGGCCGCATAAACTCGATACCGCCGCCCGACACGATGAAGGTCTTGAAGCCGTTTGCGCGAAGATAGGCCAGCAGTTCGCGCATCGGCTGATACACCATCTCCGTGTAAAGCTTTCCCGTCTTGGGGTGCTTGGCGGATGCGATCCACGCCGTAACGATTTGTTCGAACTCCTCGGTGGTCATGTTCGCGTGGGTGGCCATGACGATCTCGAGGATGGCCTTCTCCCCGCCCGCAAGCGCACCCTTCAGATCGCCATTGAGCAACGAGGCGAAAGGCTCCTGGCCCTGCCACTCCGGGTGCTCGGGGGCCAGCGCCGCCACGCGATCCAGTGCGAATGCCAGCTGAAAGTACATCGGCTGCTCCGCCCAGAGGGTGCCGTCGTTGTCGAAGGTCGCGATGCGCTCGGCGGGCGGCACGAAGTCGGGGGAACTTTCCGATGTCACTTTTTCCACGAATTCGATTATGGCCTGCTTGGATTGGCCGTCGTTCCAGGACGGCAGTGGATCCGGAGCCTGGGCGATGGCCAAACCGCCCCAGAAAAAGCCCAAGGCGAGGGTGAGAAGACAGAATATGGCGGGTTTTATTTTCATCGCGTCAGTTCTCCTTGTTGATCGGAATACGGCCGGCACTCGGCCCGAGCGGCCACCCAAAGTCGGCGCAGCGCCTCCCTTGGCTGACCGCCGGGTACCGAAGTCTGCTGCCTGCCTGATTCACCTTTTACCGGGCTCACTTTCCGGCCGGCTCCACAGATACCGCCAGAGCTTCGGTGTAGGTGATCATCACGGTATCTCCCACCTTCACCCCTTCCAGGTTCTTTGGATCCCGAACCTTCACCGCTGTGCTTTTTCCTTCCGGGCCTTTCAGCGTCACGTATTCCTTGTTCTCGTCGATCGCCTCGATCGTCGCGGTCACCGTCACTTGCTCAGCTGCCGCGCCGGCGGGCTTTTCACCCGGTTTGGCGGTGGCGACCACCTGCTCGGCGGCTGCGCCGGGATCGGTTCCGGGCTTGAGGATTTGCGCTGCTATCGACTCGTAGTAGGTCATGACCACCTGATCGCCCACCTTCACCTGGGGCAGGTTCTTGACTTCTTCACCTGCCCGAAATTCCATCAGCTTGCCTTCCGGGCCCTTGAGGGTGACCATACGGGTCGCCAGGTCGACCGATTCCACCGTGGCCGTTACCGAATTGATGTTTTCCTCCAAAACCTTGGGCTCGCCGGCGGCCACTGCGCTGGGCACCAACTCCGGCACCTTGTACCCGGGATACAGCCAACCGGCCGCAAAAGCGGCCAAAATGAAAACGGCGAGCGAAAAATATGGATTTTTCATGGCGATACTCCTTTCATCCTAATTTGGGGCTTAGCGGCAAGTTAGAACGAACATCCCAAAAAGTGGGGAAAGGGATGCGAGACCGAATATCGATGTGTTTCAATTCCCAACCCGCCGCGACCGGTTTTTTTGGGGGAGCTCAAATCAGTGCTTAGACATAAACACTTTCTAAGGCTTTAAAACAAAGCCGTCCATTGGACTTTGGTCCAATGGAGGTATGCAGCAACCGCGAAAACTCACCTTCGAAGGAATTGGACTTTTTATGTGAGCGGAAATTACCTGGGCGAGGACAAAATCGAGGAATTGCAGGGAGACAGCCTCAGCGTTGCAGACATGTTGACCAGCTCGGCCAGGGAATCGGCTTGCATTTTTTCCATCACCCGTGCCCGATGGACTTTTACCGTCTTTTCCACGATCCCCAACTCGAAGGCGATCTGCTTGTTCAGCAGCCCCTTGACGACAAGCCGAAAAACATCCTGTTCACGAGGTGTTAGCGAGGCAAATCTTTGCTCCAGCTCCCGGCATTTTTGCGCTTCCGCGGATTGTTGACGACTTCGGTCGACCGCTTTGCGAATGATCGCGATCAGGGCCTGGCTGTCGAAAGGCTTTTGCAGAAAATCCATTGCCCCGAGTTTCATGGCTTGAACGCTGGTGGGCACGGTGCCGTGGGCGGTGAGAAAAACGATCGGCAGACGAAACCCACGCCGTTTAAGCTCGGCTTGCAACTCCAGCCCGCTCAGGCCGGGCATGTTGACATCCAGCAGCACGCAGCCGACGGCGGGAGCTGGTTTCTTGTCGGCGAGAAACTCCTGGGCATTGCTGAAGATCCTTCTCGAAAGCCCGTAGACCCCTAAAAGTCTGTTGAGCGCGCGCCGGATGGAAGGGTCGTCGTCGACGATGATGACTTCAGCGGCGATTTCATCCGCCATGATCGGATCCTCCCGGCGCGTGCCGCTCTTTTTCGGCTGCCCCGGCCGGCAGGCACAATCGAAATTCTGCGCCTTTACCCGGGGTGGAAGCGTAGCTCAAGGCACCGCCGTGGGCCTCAACAATCGAGCGGCAGATGGAAAGCCCCAAGCCCAAGCCCCGGGGTTTGGTGGTGAAAAAGGCTTCGAAGAGCCGTTGGGCGGTCTCGGGGTCGATTCCCGGGCCGTTGTCCGCCACGCTCAAGCAGACAGTGCGACCTTCGGCTTCTGCGGCCGTCCTGACCGTTACGAGCCGGGGCGGGGACGGGTTTTGACACACGGCCTCCACCCCGTTGAGAAGAAGGTTGAGGATCACCTGCTGAAGTTGCACGCTGTCCCCGACCACCGCAGGCAGACCGGCTTCGAGCTTTAGGTGAACGGTCACCCCTTTGGCCGCCGCATCCGCCCGCATCATCTGCACGGCATCGGTCGCCACCTGGTTGAGGCCTATTCGGGTAGGCGTCGGGGGGATGTTCTTGACCAGGTTGCGAACGCCGAGGATCACCTCCTGCGCCCGCTTGTTGTCCGTGACGATATCCCCGAGTGCCGCCCTCGCCTCCGCCAGGTCGGGGTGGGTTTCCCCTAAAAGCTGCTGGGCCACTTGGGCATTCAGCTGGATCGCCGCCAGCGGCTGGTTGATCTCATGGGCCAGGCTCTGACCGAGCTGCCCCACCGTCGCGACGCGGGACATGTGCGCCAGTTGCTGGTGAAACCAGGATGCCTGCGCGTCCGCCTGCTTGCGTTTGATCAGGGCGTTGACCAACACAGCGATCATCAAGGTCTGCAGGCAGATGAATGCGAAGGTCCCGATCACCCACCAGCGGTAGATTTCCCAGAGCGGGGTTTCCCTGAAGCGCACGATGCTTCCCGCCGGCAGCAGGTTCTCGTCGATGCCCCAGCGTCTCAATTCGCGCCCGTCCAACATGGCAGGGTTGTGGCTGATCACCTCCGGTGGGATCGCGGCGACGCTCGTTCCGGAAAGCACCCGCCGGGCGATCTGCGCGCTTTTCCTCCCCATGGTTTCGAGTTGCGTCATGCGACCGCCGACGCTTCCATAGCCCAGGGCGGTGTCGATGAGGTTGAAGAGTGGCGCGTTGGCGGCTTGCGACACCAGTTTCTGGGTGGCGGACGAGGAGAAAATCCGTCCGGCGCCGTCTCTGCTCAGGCTGAGGTAGAAAATAACCGTTGCCTTCGGAAGCCCGGACACCCGTGTGAGCAAGGTGTCCAAGGGCAGGCCGGCCAGGTCGATCAATTCCAGTTTTCCCTGGTAGTCCTTGAAGGCAGCATGGAAAGTCGACAGCAGGAACCTGTCCACCAGCCCGGTACCGGCGATGACGGCGATCCGTTTCAGCCCCGGTCGAAGCGCACGCGCGAGTTCGATGGTGCCGGCGATATCGCAGGTTACCGCTGTACCGGTGGTGTCGCTGCGGTGTTCCATTTCATTTTCTCCGACCGCCACGCCCTTGCAGTAGACCATGGGTGTTCCGGGAAAGAGGCTGTCCCGGTGGCGCATGATGAAATCAAGGCTGGAATTCGCCACTGGCATGAGCAGATCGAATTTCACGCCGGCGTATTTTTTCTGAAGAAACGCCACAAGCGACCGCTCTCTGTCAACGCCGGAAAAAAGATACAGGTCAAGGCATTCGCCAAAAAGGGTCACGAACATGTGATCGTCGGCGTCAAAGACGGATTTTATCGCGTTGTAGATCGTCTGGTAGGCAGGAGCGGACCACCCCTCTTCGGGAAAGATCACCAGCACCTTCTTGGTGTCCGCAGCATGACCGTCGCTAACATGGAGCATACCCGTGCAGACCGCCAGCAGGCAGAAAAAAACAACGCCGGTGCGAACGCCGCGTTTGAATCCAAAGCGCATGCGGGAAACCCTTTCCTCCAGGGCCAGACCGGGTGGGGCGCGCCGTTTTCGGCTTCTCGTACCCAACGTCAAAGGGCGCCACCCTGCGATGCCCTGCAGGCCGTATCTTGCGGCCGGAAAACTCGCTAGTTTTCCATCTTTCCTCTGATGAATTCCTTCAGCGCCAGCGCATTTCGGTCTTCGGGGTGATGCGCGAGCATCTGGTCGGCGACCCTTTGGGCAGCCGCGATATCCCCCCGCTTGAGGTAATGTCGGGCGAGGGCCTGGAGATAGTCCAGGTTGTTGGACTCCAGCGCGACGGCGCGGCTCAGGGCCGCTTCGGCCTGCTGGCCTTTGCCCAGGTAGTCATAGAGAAGCCCGAGGTTGAAGT
>JASFIY010000208.1:0-4911 GCA_050122415.1 Desulfobacteraceae bacterium | reverse complement strand
ATCCAAAAGATCGACCATCCGGCGCGTTTTTCCTGGCTTATGCCGTCAAACGCCACCCGTCAGGTTTGGGAGTATATGACCTTCACGGACGAGAACAATATCACCCACCCTTATCTCTGCGAAAGCTGGGAGGCCAGCGACGATCTGAAGACCTGGACGTTCAACGTCCGCAAGGGCGTAACGTTCAACAACGGCGATACCTTTACCGCAGATGACTGCGTTTTCACCATTCAGCAGTGGCTGGATGATGCCGTTGGCTCTTCTCTCAAAGGTTTTGTGGGCAGCTATCTGGAAACCTCGGGCATTGAAAAAGTCAATGACTACCAGTTCAAACTTCACCTGAAAAGCCCGGCCATTTCCCTTCCCGAAGATTTCTACCAGTATACCGCCCAGGTGGTTAATCATCGCACCTTCGAAGGCGACATGAAGAAAGCCCCCCACGGCACCGGACCGTTCGTGCTGGATACGTACAAGGAAGGCGAGATCTGCATTGTCAAGGCGCGCAAGGACTACTGGCAGAAAGGGGCTGACGGCCAGCCCTTGCCATACCTGGATGAAATTCGTTTCATCGATATGGGCGGTGAGAAAGCCCCTCAAATCGCAGCTCTGAAGTCAGGCGATATCGATTTGATCGACGCCTCCGACAGCCCAGGCCCCGACATCATGAAAGCGGTCAAGGGCGACAGCCACATTAAAATCATTCCGGTGACCACGGCCACCACCCGCGTCCTGCGCATGCGGGCAGACCTCAAGCCCTGGAATGACAATCGCGTGCGCAAGGCCCTCAAGCTCTGTCAGCACCGGGAGAAAATCCTTGCTTTGGCCTACCAGGGTGAGGGTATGCAGGGACAAGATTTCCACGTATATCCCAAACACCCGGGCTATTGCGAGAAACCGGTGCCCCAGTATGATCCGGATCAGGCCAAACAGTTGCTTGAGGAAGCCGGCTACGGCAACGGCATCGACGTCAATATTGCCGTCGGTTCGGAATGGACCGACGTCGTGCGCTACGCAGAAGTGCTCAAACAGGACGCGGCGCCTGCCGGTTTTCGTGTCAATATCCAAACCATGACAACCAGCCAATACTGGGAAAAGTGGACAGAAGTGGATCTGGGCATCACACCCTGGACCCATCGACCCTTGGAAACCATGGTTCTGAATGCCGCTTATACTGCTGATGAGAACGGCAAACCGGTCCCCTGGAACGAGACGCGCTGGGTGGACAAAGAGTTCAGCGAACTGCTGACCCAGGCAAGCGGGACCCTGGATGTCGAGACGCGCAGAGGAATCATGTGCAAGCTCGAGGACATCCAAATGGAGCGCGGCTCAATCGGCATCGCATACTGGATGAACACCTGGATGTGTCCCAACAAGAAAATTCAAAACGCCATCGCTCACCCCAACCTGCTGCTATTGCTTAACGAGGTTTGGCTGGACGGCTAGCCTCAAGTGAAGCGGAGAGGTTGAAGTCCCGGCATAGGGACCCCGGCAAAAAACAACGGATCTATACCCCAGAATGAGGCAACCGCGTGGCCGTATCTGACACAGGCAGCTGTTTCGTATTGAAACAGCCCAGAAGATAGTGATTCGCTGCCTGACGACCCCTTGCGTTCCCTTAAGGGTCTCGGCAAGAAATAATTGCACATCTTGCTTGTCTTTTGGCCCGTCGCCGGCGAATGTGCCTGGGTGACGAACCAAAATCCGGCGCCATATTGTGCAATTATTTATTGCCGCGACCCTGATGGGCGAGAAACATTGCGATCGGCAGATCCGTTGTCCGCAACGATGACGTCGTCAATCCAAATGGGAACGGCGTTTAAAGCCTTTCCTATGGGAGCCGCCATCGTTGATGGGCAAGGTGTTCGCTGAGATGTGAACTATATCTTCGAATACTTTAATTCCCTTTGCGTCCCGCAAAGCGCTGGATCGCAGGGCCTTGTAGATCAACAAAGAACCTACGGGCAGATATTGGAGCCACACAATCCAGTAGTCAAAAAAATCGGTCGCTTGCCGTGCTTCGAAATAGAACCGCAGGTAATAGATCGGCAGTAGCGCCGTTAAAAGAAGCAGCGGAAAACTTGCCCGCAGTGCCAGGAAAGGTAGCAGCCACAAGAAATACCATGGGAATTGCGCCGGGCTCAGAAAAAACATCACGGCGGTGGGTAACAGAAACCTGCCAGCCAATTCTGGGTCGTCTAAATGGTCTTCTCGAATGACAAGGAAAGTGACCACGACCAAGATGCATGCGACCGCTGAACGTGCCAAAAGGTGGGTAAAAATGGGATCATTGGATATGGTTGCCATCGTGCCTATCGCCCAAAAGAGCACCATATACAAAGCGTCGTTCATCTGCCAGTAAGATGCATAAGCGGAAAGTCCCGAGTGCTTGCCCAAACCGCTATAGAATAAAGGAAACAGCACGACAATCGAAATGAAGATAAAAACGCAAAGCCCCAAAAGCATGCGCCGGGGTTGGCGCCAGAGTGGTCGCAATACAATCGGGAGCAGGATTGCCGGCCACAGCTTGATACCCGACGCAATTCCGAGAACGCCCAATCCGCGCAAATAATATTTTCGACTGGTAAAAAAGAACGTTGCAAGCAGGAAGGGAAAAAGCAGTATATCCATGTGGCCCGAATTATAAATTTCTTTGATTAGGAGCGGATTCCACCAGTAGACAACCAGACCTTTCATGGGAAAATTTAATTTAAAAAGAATGTAGAAAAGAAGAATGAGTGTGGCGACATCTATGACCAGTAGAACTGCGCGCCAGGGCCAAAGACGCCATGGCGAAATCAAATGTGCCAATCCAAATACACCCTGGGCAAGCGGAGGGTAGATAGTTCGTAGTTCGGGGTAATTGACGTTTTGAAGAATCGTCCGCGCCTCCTTTGCAAGAAGCTTCAATTCCGAGGGTATGATCGTTTCGGAAGGCGTTAGGAATTCTTTTGGTGCAAACTGGTAAGGGTTGAAGCCACTTGCCACGACACCGCCATCCCAAAGATAGCGGTAGTGATCATCTTCTAAAATGGGGGTCGTAAAGAACATCAGCAGGCGTGCGACCAAACCGATGCCAAAGATCCATATCAACAACCACCTTTTTCGCAACGATATAGTCTGGCCAAGGGCCAATAGATAGATCGTTCCGGCAGCCGCCATCACCAGCACAAAGGGCACAATCGGTTTGTCTATGTTCCTTAGGCCATGATCGAAAGATAATGAAAGGTGGCAAACACCTGCCAGCGCAATGACCAAGGCCAAGCCTGCGAGTATCCATCGCAAACCGTTGTAACTGGATTGTTTTGCATGATTCTTCAAATGGCCCACCCTCTGACTGATAAAGCGCCTGCAGGTTGTTGCCGCCGGCCCAATCCTTTTTCACCAGCCGGTCGATGACATCCATTTTCGACAACCGTATCGTGCGGCTGGCTCATGGGCCCGTTCGGGTGCCGCTGGCCCGTGAGCGGTGGGGGCGCCGAAAATAAAATGCCACCGGCGGGGCTTTGAGTTTAAGCCCTGCCGGTGGCATAGAGGTGCAATCCGGTTAGCATAACCTCGGGTGGTCAGTGAGCGGGTTTCACGGGATACCCCTTGGCTTTCCAGGCAGCTACGCCCCCTTTCAGCGCCTTGACGTTGCTATAACCTTTTGCCTGGTATGACTCTGCCAAACTGGCAGAAGTGCCCTCGTTGGCTCACGAGCAGTAGAAGATGATCTCCTGGGTCTTGGAAAGCGTATCGAGTTTGGATTCGAATTCACTGCGAAGCAGCGCGTCTTCGAACAATAGGGTTTTGCATTTTTCATCCTCGTAAGCGCAAACCAAAAGGGCCTCCCCGGACTTGGCCTTCATCATGGCCTCCTCCGGGCCGATGCGCTCCACCTCGTCAACGGCTTTGGTGCTGCTCGCCAGCGAGGGGCTGTAAAACCCCACCGCGACGATGGATACGAATACAGCCGCCACGACGATCCATTTTGTTCTAGCCATAATTACCCCCCTTCTGTTGTGTTTGTAAACGGCGCAATGCGCCAATCCACCCAGACGGCACCGAAATCATGGTCGATTAAGAGATGTTCTTGAATTCGGGATCGTTCAGGGTCCAATCCCATTCCGAGTATTTCAGATTCAGGCGACCGCCCAACCGGTCAATTTTGGCGGCCTGCTCGCGGGACGAATATTTCTGAACAAAGGCGACCTTGTCTTCCGTCTTGCCCCAATCCTCGCCGAACCAATCAAAAACCTTGCTGACATAGAGGTCGTCGCCCTCCAGGCGGGTGTGAGCCGGATCGGCCATGTTCTGGCGGGTCAGCTCGTCCAGGGTGGCGCCCAAGGTCTCGCCTTCAAATGGTTTATCGTGCAAGGGCGGACAGCCCAAAGAAGCACAGTTGACGGCAAAGTGAAGCCGCGGATCCTGGTACAGGGGCCTTAAAATTTCGTGCTCCACATGGTCAAGGTGCACTTTTTTACCTTTAAGCGTGATGAATTCGATTTTCCAGGGATTGCCAAAAATTCCGCCGATATCCTTGATGGAGTCGATACCGGGATAGTTTTCCAGAACAAGGTCGATGGTGGCGGCATTATACAAGTTGATGTAGTAGGCGAAGGCATCGTCACGGCTCAAATCGTCTGGATTGATTCCCGCCAGATACTCCAGGTATTCTTTCAGTTTCGCTCTCTCCGTTTTAAAGCTCGCGTAATCGACCAGGCCGCCGCGGACATGCTTGGCCAGCAGCTCGGCATAGAGGCGGTTGTCCACCTTTGGGGCAGCCCACGCCT
Organism: Desulfobacteraceae bacterium; assembly: GCA_050122415.1. Taxonomy (GTDB): domain Bacteria; phylum Desulfobacterota; class Desulfobacteria; order Desulfobacterales; family JAABRJ01; genus JAABRJ01. Next base: position 139 of record JASFIY010000208.1, on the reverse strand, counting down.
GGGGGGCGATAATCGCAAGTATAGCCGACAGAAAGAAAAACGCAATAAAAAGGCGCAACGTGTCTAACGGTTGGAATCTTGATGATTTCTTCATTATGGTTTGCCTCTCAAAACAGAGTTATTTAAGGCGTGATGTATA
>JASFIY010000207.1:0-4946 GCA_050122415.1 Desulfobacteraceae bacterium | reverse complement strand
CCATTTAAGAAAGAGGCAAGCGCCCGGGGGGGCAACCCGAGCGCTTCGGGGCTTGCAGTGCGTCGGTCGGCGGGTGCCGGGGGCGGAAAAAGAAACTGAGCGATCGTTCGGTAGCGCGTACCTTACCTAAAAACCGCTGACAAGTCAATATGTTTGGCGCTTGGGGACGCGTCCCCAGCTATCTTTCGCAGAGCTCCACCAGGACCCCGTTGGTGGCCTTGGGGTGCAGAAAGGCGATTTTGGCTCCGCCGGCACCCTTGCGGGGGGTCTGGTCGATCAGTTGGACGCCCTTGGCCTTGAGTTCTTCCAGGGCCGCCTCGATGTTCTCCACCCGAAAGGCCACGTGCTGGATGCCCTGGCCCTTCTTTTCGATGTATTTGGCCACCGGCCCGTCGGGGGCGGTGGACATCAGCAGCTCGACCTCGCTTTCCCCCACCGGAAAAAAAGCGGTGGTCACCTTCTGTTCCGCGACCGTCTCGGTGCCTTCGAAATGCAAGCCCAGGACGTCCTGCCAGAAGCGCTGGCCCTCCTCGATGTTGTTGACCGCGATGCCCAGGTGGTCGATTTTCAGAATCTTCATTTGGTTTCTCCTTGGTTATGTTGCGGGTTGCCCCCGCGCGCGGGGGGGTGAAATGCGGCGGGCCCCGGGTGGGCTACCGGAAGCGGGCCATGACCCGCCCAAAGCCCGGCAGAGCGTTGACGATGGTCTCATCGGAGACGCAAAACGCGATCCGGAAATGGCCCGGGCGGCCGAAGCCGCTGCCCGGGACCGTCAGGATCAGCTCCTCCTGCAGGGCCTGCACGAATTTGACGTCGTCGGCCAGGGGGGTTCGGGGAAAGGCGTAGAGGGCCCCCTTGGGCCTGACAAAGTCGTAGCCGCAGTCGGCCAGCCCGTCGCACAGCAGGTCGCGCTTGCGCTGGTAGGCGGCCACATCCACGCTGACCTCCTGCAGCTCGGCCACCACCCGCTGCATCAGGGCCGGGGCGTTGACAAAGCCCAAAATGCGGTTGGCCAGGGTCATGCCCGCCACCAGGTCCGCGCGGAATTCGGCCCGCGGGTTGACCGCCACGTAGCCGATCCGCTCGCCGGCCAGCGAGAGGTCCTTGGAGTAGGAGTTGGCGATCAGGCTGTTGGCGCAGCTGTCGAAGATGCCCGGCACCGTCACGCCGTCAAAGACGATCCGGCGGTAGGGTTCGTCGGAGATCAGGTACAGGCTGCGGCCCAGCTCCCGGCCGCGGGCCTCCAGCAGCGCTCCCAGGCTCCGGAGGCTTTCGGCCGAGTAGACCTGGCCGGTGGGGTTGTTGGGCGAGTTGATCAGCACCGCGCGGGTGCGGGGGGTGATGGCGGCGGAGAGGGCGTCCAGGTCCAGGGTGAAGTCCGCCCGCGTCGGCGCGGTTTTCAGCACGCCAGCGTGGTTGTCGGCGTAGAAGCTGTACTCCACGAAATAGGGCGCCGGGGTGATGACCTCATCGCCCGGGTCCAGCAGGGCCTTGAGAATGACGTTCAGGGCGCCGGCGGCCCCGCAGGTCATGATGATCTCCTCGGCGGTTACCGCCAGCCCCTCCTGGCGGGCCACGGTCTCGGCCACCCGCTGGCGCACGAAGGGGTAGCCGGCGTTGGGCATGTAGACGTGGTCGTGGTCGCCGGCCTGGTCGAGGATCGTGCGGACCACCCGGCGGAACTCGGCCGGCGGGCTGAGGTTGGGGTTGCCCAGGCTGAAATCGAAAACCCGGTCGGCGCCGTGGCGCGCCTTGAGGCGCGCGCCCTCCTCGAACATCTTGCGGATCCAGGAGGACCGCGTCAGGACCTCCGCCACTTTTCTGGAAATCGTCATGAATCACTCCCGCTGGGTTTGCCCCAATTCGCATCCACGCCCGGCCGCACCCCAGGGCGGCCCCGAACGACCGGCGGGCCCCCGGGGGCGAAGGCCCAGCCGGGGCTCCTAATCCGCCGACTCCACCGATTTAACTTCGGGGATCTCCTTTTTCAACAATTTTTCGATGCCCTGTTTGAGGGTCATCTGGGACATGGGGCAGCCGGCGCAGGCGCCCTTCAGGCGCACCTTGACCACACCCTCCTCAATGGCCACGAACTCCACGTCGCCGCCGTCGGCCTGCAGCATCGGGCGGATCTTGGCGAGCATCTCTTTGACTTTGGCTTCCATCAGGGGTCTCCTTGGTTGGGGTTGCAGTTGCTGCCGGCGGGGGCCTCAGGCCTGGCGCCGGCGGTAGAACGCCTTTCTGAACCGGTCGAAAGCGCCGTCTGCGATAGCCGTCCGCATGGCCGCCATCAGCCCGGCATAATAGTGCAGGTTGTGGATCGAGTTGAGCCGGTAGGCCAGCAGCTCGCGGTTGAGGTAGAGGTGGCGCAGGTAGGCGCGCGAGTAGTGCCGGCAGGTGTAGCAGTCGCAGTCGGGGTCGACGGGGCCGTTGTCCAGCCGAAAGCGGGCGTTGGCGATATTGAAGGTTCCAAAGGCGGTCAACAGCTGACCGTTGCGGGCGTTGCGCGTGGGCAGCACGCAGTCGAACATGTCCGCGCCCAGGGCGGTCAGCTCCACCAGGTCTTCGGGGGTGCCGACGCCCATGATGTAGCGCGGCTTGTGGGCGGGCAGCAGCGGCAGGCCGGCCGCGGCCACCGCCAGCATCAGCTCCGTGGGCTCGCCCACGCTGAGACCGCCTAAAGCGTAGCCCGGAAAGTCGATATCCGCCAGTTCGGCCGCCGACTGCGCCCGCAACCCGGGGTCCATACCCCCCTGGACGATGCCGAAGAGCAGCCGGTCGGCCGGTGCGTGCGCGCTCCAGTACTCCTTGCAGCGCCGCGCCCAGCGGGTGGTCAAGGCCATTGCCGAACGGGTCTGGTCGGGCGCGGCCGGGTATTGCAGGCACTGGTCGAGGCACATGGCGATATCGGAGCCCAGGCAGATCTGGATTTCCATCGCCTTTTCGGGCGTCAGCAGGTGCCGCGAACCGTCGATGTGGGACTGGAAGGCGGCGCCCTCCTCGCTGACCCGGGTCAGGCGGGCCAGGGAGAAGATCTGAAACCCACCGCTGTCGGTCAGGATGGGGTGCGGCCAGTTCATGAAGCCGTGCAGACCGTTGCATGCCTCGATCACCTCGCAGCCGGGCCGCAGGTAGAGGTGGTAGGTGTTGCCCAGGATGACCTGGGCGCCGCAGGCGCGCAGCTCTTCGGCGGAGACGGCCTTGACCGTGCCCAGGGTGCCCACCGGCATGAAGACCGGAGTGCGGACGGCACCGTGCGCGGTCTGCAGCAAACCGCTGCGGGCGTCGGCATCGGTGGCGATCAGACTGAAGGGCTGCATGCGATCTTTCTGCGGCGCCGGGGGGGGCGGTTGGCGGCAACCGGGGCCGCGGCCCAACCGGCGGTGATAAACTTGCGCCAGGACCTCTACTGGAGCAGCGTGGCGTCCCCGTAACTGAAAAAGCGGTAGCCCCGCGCGACGGCCTCGGCGTAGGCCGAGAGCACCCGCTCGCGGCCGGCGAAAGCCGACACCAGCATCAGCAGGGTCGAGCGCGGCAGGTGAAAGTTGGTGATCATGGCGTCCACCTGGCGGAAACGGTAGCCGGGGTAGATGAACAGGTCGCACTGACCGCTGCCCGGGGTGAGGCGCCCGTCTGCGCCGGTGGCGAATTCCAGGCTGCGCACGCTGGTGGTGCCCACGGCCACCACGCGGCGGCCCGCGTCGCGGGCGCAGTTGATCGCATCGGCCACCGGCTGCGGGATATGGTACCACTCGGAGTGGATCGGGTGTTGGCGGATGTCCGTCACCCGCACCGGCGAAAAGGTACCGTACCCCACGTGCAGCGTAATTGCAACGATCTTGACCCCCCGGGCGGCCAGCTCCCGGACCACCTCGGGGGTGAAGTGCAGGCCGGCGGTGGGGGCCGCGATGGCCCCCTTGTGCTCGGCAAATAGGGTCTGGTAGGCGTGTCGGTCGTCGCAGGGCGGCGTCTGCCCCGGTCCTCGGCGGATATAGGGCGGCAGCGGCACCCGGCCGATTTGGGGCAGCAGCGCCTCCAGCGCCCGGCCGTCGGCGAAGCTCAGGCGGCAGGCGCCGTTGTGCGCCGATTCCACCCGGGCCTCGAGGCCCGCCTCGAAAGTGATCACGGTCCCCGGCTTGGGCCGCCGCGCGGACTTCACCAGACACTCGCAGACAAACGCGCCCCCGCGGCGGCTGCGGCGCAGGCCGGCGGCGTAGTCCAGGATCAGCACCTCGGCCTTGCCGCCGGTGGCTTTGCGCCCCAGGAGGCGCCCCGGAATCACCGCCGTGTTGTTGACCACCAGCAGATCGCCGGGGTTCAGGAGGTGCGCCAGCTCGCGGAAGCGGTGATGCCCCAGCCGGCCCGAGCGCCGGTCGAGCACCAGCAGGCGCGACCGGTCGCGGCCGGGGGCCGGGCTCTGGGCGATGAGCCCCTCGGGCAGGTGGTAATCGTAATCGTCGATGGCGAACATGGCGCGCTCAGGTTCTTCCCAGGTAAACCAGAAAAAGGCCCAGCAGCATCAGAACCAACCCGAAGCGCCGCAGCGCGCCGGCGGACATCTCCCGGATCTTGCCGACCCAGGATTTCATTTGTTCCGGGAAGGCGAAGTACGGCAGCCCCTCGATGATCATCACCATTCCCAGCACACAGAGGAAAAATTCCATTGCACTCTCCAGCGGCCTGCGGTGGCGCCTGATGCCCGATTCCCCGCGGTTTTCGTGGTTCAGCGGCCGCCTTGGCCCAGCGGCGAGCCGCCCGGGGGGGGGGCACGGCGGCTGAGCCCTCTGCCGGCAGCCTAAAAATATACAGTTTAGCCCGCCGCACCGGTCTTGTCAAAATCAATTCAGCCTTCGCCGCAACGGGGCAAAAAGGGGCTTGTCAAAAAGGCGCCATTGATACTATGGGTGAGGCGGGATGCATGCCCAAAACCTGCGGGGGCGAAAGAA
>JASFIY010000206.1:0-4950 GCA_050122415.1 Desulfobacteraceae bacterium | reverse complement strand
AACCCGATTCCCCGCAGCATGCCGCTGAGCTCCTCCGGCAGGGGGAAGGTGCGGATCGATTCGGGCAGGTGGGTGTAGGCCTGGCGCGAGCCTGCGAGGAGCTCGCCCAACTGCGGCATGATGTGGAAGGAGTAGAAGTCGTAGAGCGATCTGAAGACCGGATCGGTGGGCTTGGAAAACTCCAGGCACATCATGACCCCGCCGGGCGCCAGGACCCGGAACATCTCCCGGAACCCCCGCTCCGGGTGGGTGACGTTGCGGATCCCGTAGCCCACCATGGCGGCCTCGAAGCTGCCGTCGGCGAAGGGGAGATCTTCGGCGTTGCCCTGGGTGTGACAGACCCGGCGGCCGTTGGCCGTTGCGGCCACCTTGCCGCGGCCGGCGGCCATCATCTCCCAGTTGATGTCGCAGATCACCACCCGGCCGGCGGGGCCCACGCGCTTGGCGGCCAGGATGGCCAGGTCCCCGGTGCCGCCGCAGACGTCCAGCACCCGGTCGCCGGGCTTGAGCCCCATCATCCGCACCGACTGGCGCTTCCAGGCGTGGTGAATCCCGAAGCTGAGCAGGGTGTTCATGAAATCGTAGTGGCGCGCCACCGAGTCGAAGTGCCGCCGCACCCGGCGTTCTTTCTCCGCTTCCGGCACCGCCTCGTAGCCGAAAAACGCCTGGGGGGGGTCGGTTTCTTTTTCCGCGAGCTTCTCCCGCCGTTTGCGGCGGTCAACCCACGCGCTGGTTTTCAGGGGCATTTAGAGGTCCTCTCCGGCTGGCGGGTGTGAACGGTTTTTTAACATCCGGCCCGCTGCGGCGTTTCGTGCGGGCCGGGCACTTCCATAGCAGACAGGGCCTTAAATTGCCAGCCCAATGACCCGCTGGCCGGTCCCTTGAAAGGAACCGCCGCCCCCATGGAGACCGACTGGAGCGATCTCAAGGAATCCAACGAATTTTTGAAGCTGCTGCTGGAGAACATCAATTCGGCGGTCCTGATCGCGGATGAGCATCTGCAGATCCATCAGTTCAATCGCGTCTTCCTGCAGCTTTTCGACCAGGCCGGCAACCGGATGGCCGAGAAGTCCTTCGGCCGGATCTCGGGCTGCGTGCACGCCGTGCAGGAGAACAGGCCCTGCGGCGAGACCTCCCAGTGCCGCTTCTGCCTGCTGCGCCGCTCGCTGGTCAAGACCTTTCTGGAGAAGACTCCTTCGGACAAACTCTGGCTGGAGCGGGTCTTTTACATCAACGGCCGCCCGGTGGAGAAATTCCTGGAATTCAGCACGCGCCACATCACCTTCCGCGGCCGGAAGATGATCCTGGTGATCATCTACGACGTCACCGACCTCGAGAAGCAGAAAATCGAGCTGGAGAAAAAACAGCACCAGCTGGACCTGGACCTCCGGGCGGCGGCCGGCATCCAGCAGAGCCTGCTGCCCAAGTGCTGCCCGACACGCACCAACCTCCGTCTGGCCTGGAAGTTCGAGCCCAGCGGGCAGGTGGGGGGCGACATCTTCAACCTCTGCGAGACCGGCCCCGGCCGACTTGGCCTCTACATGCTGGATGTCTGCGGGCACGGGGTTTCGGCCGCGATGATTTCGGTCACGGTCTCCCAGTTTCTCCAGAGCCTGGGAACACCCGCCGCCGGCGCGGGCGCCTTTCCCGACCCCGCCGGGGTGCTCACGCGCCTCAACCGCGAATTTCCTTTCGAGCGCTTCGACAGCTACTTCACCATCGTTTTTGTGGATATCGATCTCACCGGCGGTGAGATGCGCTACAGTTGCGCCGGCCACCCGCCCCCGGTTTTGCTGCCGCACGCCGGCGGCCTGGAGGTCCTGGGGCGGCATGGCCCGGTGATCGGCCTGGACGAGGGGGTCGGGTTCCAACAGCATCGCCGCCGCCTGCGCCCCGGCGACCGCCTGGTGCTCTACACCGACGGGCTGGTGGATGTCGCCAACCAGGCGGGCGAGCTGTTCGGGCGCCGCCGGCTGCACGCCGCACTGCAGGCGGCGCGGCGCGAACCGGTGACGGGTCTGGCCGATGGGGTCTACGACGCCGTCAAGGACTTTGGCGGCGGCCGGCGGCCCGAAGACGACCTCAGCCTGATGGTGGTGGAGTACACCCCTCATTCCGCCTGAGGGGGGAGGGCGGCCGCGGCCCGCCGTTGACAACCGGTGCGCTTTCCCCTAAGGGTTTCGGAACGACCCGGGCATCCGGTCCGCTGCCCCCGGTCGCCTCCCCTGCCGCTTTCCCCAACCGCCGGAGGTCTGCAATGAACGAACTTCTCTTTTCCCCCATCCGCATTGGCGCACTGGCCTTGAAGAATCGGCTGACCATGGCCCGCCTCTACCCGGGCTGCGCCGGGGAGGGCGGCACGGTGAACGATCTCTTGCTGGAACTCTGCGCTGATGATCAAGGGCCGGCCGGCCTTCTGCGTGGGTTGGCCGCACGCCACGCGGCAGGCATTGAAAGCCATGTTCGTTTGACCTCCTGAAATCGGCCGAAGAAAGGCAGCCATGATGGCCGGATACCAGCTGACCTGGATCACCGACGATCTCGCCGTGGGCTATGCCCCCATGTCCTACGATGAACTGGATGCCATCCGCGCCCAGGGCATCGACGCCATCGTCAACCTCTGCGGCGAATTCTGCGACCTGCACGAAATCGAGGAAAAATCGGGCTTCGAGGTCTACTACCTGCCCATCGAAGATGAGTGCGCCCCCGAGATGGCCTCCATGGAAACCGCCCTGGACTGGCTGGACGAGGCCATCTACCTGGGCAAGAAGGTCCTGGTCCACTGCCGCCACGGGATCGGGCGCACCGGCACCTTCGTGACCTCCTATCTCCTGCGCCGCGGGCTGGGGCTGAAGGCCGCGGAGAAAAGGCTGCGGCACACCCGCGCCAAACCCACCAATTACTGCCAGTGGCGGCTGGTGAAAAAATTCGGCAAGATATCCGGGGTCCTGAAAGTTCGCCAGCCCACCCTGGAGAGCCGCGCGGCGGTGGATCTGCGTCCCTTCTTCGATCACTACGAAAGCCTGGTGCAGATGGTTGCGGAGAACCTGGCGGCGGCCGGCGAGCACGCGGGCTGTGGGCGGGAAACGAATCTGTGCTGCCGGCGCTACTTCGAAATCCAGCTGATCGAGGTGGTTTACCTGAGCACCCAGATGAACCGCACCCTCAAGCGCGCGGCCCGCACCGCGGTCATCGCGGCCGCCACCCAGGCTTACGGCCGCGCCCGCGCCCTGCGCAGCAGCCTGGCGCATCTGCGCGGCGACCCTGACGCCTTCCGGGACGCGGTCAAAAACGCCTGCGACCAGGCCGGGCTGGTCTGCCCGTTGAATCAGGGCGGGCGCTGCGCGGTCTTCGACCACCGCCCCATCCGCTGCCGGGTCTTCGGAGTGGCCCATGAGATCGTCGCCGGCAAGATCATCGGCAACACCCTCTTCAACCTTTCCGCCAGCCTCTACCACGAGTTTACCGGCCAGCAGCTACAGGACCGGCAGCTGACCTTTTCGCTGGCCGAAACCGCCTCCGGCCGCTATGTCGAGAAATACTTTCGTTTTCTCTCGCAGTTGCGTCAGACGACCGGCGACACGCCGGCCTCCTGAATGAATGCGGCAGGCGCGCCTCCGGCCGGAGGGATTGACGCCTGGACGCACAATTTCACCGGGATATCCCCATGAACTGGCCCTTCTCCGGTTTTGTGATCGCAGTCGAGCTGATCGGGATCGCCAGTGCCGTGCACGCCCTTTTCACCGTGCGCACGGCCCAGGGTACCGCCGCGTGGGTCGTCGGGCTGGTGGCCTTCCCCTGGCTGGCGCTGCCCCTTTACTGGTTTTTCGGCAGCCGGCGCTTCGAGGCCCACTCGCGTGCGATGCAGGAAAAACTCAGCCGGCACCAGGAGCACATCGATCGCGTTCACGCCGGGATGGCGCCCTTCCAGGTGGACCCCGACCACGTCCGGCCAGGGGCCGCTTTGGCCCTGGCGGCCATCGCCCGGAAATCGTTTCTGCGCGGCAACCGGCTGGATCTGCTGATTGACGGGGGGGCCACCTTCGACGCCATTTTGGCTGAAATCGCCGCGGCCAAGCACGCCGTCTACGTGCAGTTCTACATCATGCGCAACGACGGCCTGGGGCGGCGCCTGCTGGAGGCCCTTGCCGCCAAGGCGGCCGAGGGCGTGGCGGTCTGCTTTCTGACCGACAGTTTCGGCGGGGCGGCGATGACCCCCAGAGTCATGCGCCAATGGCGCGCCCGGGGCGTCCGCATGGCCGCCTTCAGCGCCTTGAGCGGCTGGCGCGAGCGATGGCGGCTCAATTTTCGCAACCACCGCAAAAACGTGATCGTGGACGGCCGGGTCGGCTTCATCGGCGGCCACAATGTCGGCGACGAGTACCTCGGGCAGAACCCCAAATACGGCCGCTGGCGCGACACCCACGTCCGCGTAGCGGGGCCCAGCGCGCTGCAGCTGCAGATGGTTTTTGCCGCCGATTGGTATTTCGCCACCGGCGAGATCCTGGACGCCTCCTGGCAGCCCCACGACCCCGAACCGGAACGCGCCGGGTGCCAGGCCCTGGTGCTGGCCTCCGGGCCTTCCGACCCCCAGGAGCGCTGCACCCTCTTCTTTCTTCACGCCATTTCCATGGCCCGGCGCAGGCTCTGGATCGCCAGCCCCTACTTCGTGCCCGACGAGGGGATCATCCAGGCGCTGCTGCTCGCCGCGATCCGGGGCGTCGAGGTGCGGATCCTGCTGCCCATGAAGCCGGACCACCGCCTCGTCTGGCTGGCCTCCTTCGCCCTGCTCAAGGAGCTCGACCACCCCGGGATCCACGTCCACCGCTTCACCGGCGGATTCCTGCACCACAAGGTGTTGCTGGTGGACGAGGGCTTCGCGGCGGTGGGCACCAAGAACTTCGACAACCGCTCCTTCCGGCTGAACTTCGAGATCACCCTCGCCGTCGC